>CAXUMV010000021.1:0-9089 GCA_964252065.1 uncultured Lichenihabitans sp. | reverse complement strand
GGCTTGATGCCGAAGGGGTCGGTCGCCATCGACGGCGTCAGCCTGACGGTCGAGCCCGGCAAGACGGTGTTCCAGATCAAGAACGACAGCCCCCGCGCGATGGAGTGGGAAATCCTGCAGGGCGTGATGGTGGTCGCCGAGCGCGAGAACATCCTGCCCGGCTTCTCGCAGAAGCTGACCGCCACCCTCGATGACGGCGACTACCAGATGACCTGCGGCCTGCTCAGCAACCCCAAGGGCATCCTGAAGGTCGCGGCCACGGGCGCCAAGGCGGCCGCGGGACCCGTATCCCCCATGGATCTCGTCGGGCCGATCGCGGCCTACAAGGTCTACGTCACGGGCGAGGTCGATGCGCTCGTCACCCAGACCAGGACGCTGGTCGACGCCGTCAAGGCCGGCGACCTCGCGGTCGCCAAGGCCGCCTACGCGCCGGCCCGCCGCCATTACGAGCGGATCGAGCCCATCGCGGAGCTCTTCAGCGACCTCGACGGCAGCATGGACGCCCGCGAGGACGATTTCGAGAAGAAGGCGGACGACCCCAACTTCCTCGGCTTCCACCGCCTCGAGAAGGTGATGTTCTCCGACGGGTCGACCGCCAATCTCGGGCCCGTGGCCGACAAGCTGATGGCCGACACGCTCGACCTGCAGAACCGGCTGAAGGCGCTCGTGATCACCCCCAAGGCGATGGTGGGCGGCGCCGCCGACCTCATCGAGGAGGTGGCCTCCAAGAAGATCAGCGGCGAAGAGGATCGCTACAGCCGCACCGACCTGTGGGACTTCGACGCCAACGTCGACGGCGCCCAGACGATCGTCGACCTGCTGCGGCCGCTGGTCAAGAAGCGCGACCCCGCGCTCGATGCCCGCGTGCTCCAGAACTTCGCCAAGGTGGACGCCCTGCTCGGCAAGTACCGCAGCGGCAAGGACGGCTTCGAGAACTACGAGAAGCTGACCGAGCGCGACCGCACCGGCCTCAAGGGCCCGGTCACGGTGCTGGCCGAGGACCTGTCGAGCCTGAAGGGGACTCTCGGGGTCGAGTGAGGCGCCCATGACGAACCCTCCGCCCCGGGGCTGCCCGTTCGGCTTCGCGCGAGCCGGAGCGAGGGACGCCGCGCCCTCCCCCGACCGGCGGCGGCTGCTGCTCGGCCTGGGGGCCGGCGCCGCCGGGGGAGCGCTCGCCTTCGGGCCCCCCGCCGCCGCCCAGCCGCAGGATACCGCGCCCGTCAGGGAGAACGACGGCACGAAGGAGCGGCAGCCCTTCTACGGCCGCCGGCAGGCCGGCGTCGTCACGGCCCAGCCCGCGGCGGCCCTGTTCGTCGCCTTCGACGTCCTGGCCGAGAACCGGGCCGATCTGCAGCGGCTCTTCGCGATCCTGACGGAGCGGATCGCGTTCCTGATGCGGGGCGGGCCGGGCGAGACCGCCGACCCGCGGCTGCCTCCTCCCGACTCCGGGCTGCTCGGCCCCGAGGTCATTCCCGACAACCTCACCGTGACGGTGTCGGTGGGCGCCTCGCTGTTCGACGGCCGCTTCGGGCTCGAGGCCCACCGGCCGGCCGCCCTGGTGCCGATGGCGCATTTTCCCAACGACGCCCCGGCCGAGGGCATGACCCATGGCGACCTGCTGCTGCAGTTCTGCGCCAACACGGCCGAGACGACGATCCACGCCCTGCGCGACATCCTCAAGCGCTGCCCCGACCTCCTGGCCGCGCGCTGGAAAGCCGAAGGCTTCCTGCCCCCACATACGGTCAAGTCGCTCGGCCGGGACACGGTCCGCAACATGCTCGGCTTCAAGGACGGCACCGCCAACCTCGACGCGCGCGACGAGGCCCTCATGGACCGGCAGGTCTGGGTGGGAACCGGAGCGGGGGAACCCGCCTGGGCGCAGGACGGCTCCTACCAGGTCGTGCGCCTCATCCGCTGCCTGGTCGAGCGGTGGGACCGCGCGAGCCTCGTCGAGCAGCAGCAGATCATCGGGCGGGACAAGGCCGTGGGCGCCCCGCTCGGCCAGGCGAACGAGCACGACCTGCCCGACTACGACCGCGACCCCAGGGGCGAGACGGTGCGCCTCGATGCCCATATCCGGCTCGCGAACCCGCGCACCCCGGACACCGACGGCAGCCTGATCCTGCGCCGCAGCTACAACTACTCGAACGGGCTCACCAAGGCGGGGCAGCTCGACATGGGGCTGCTGTTCTGCTGCTACCAGGCGGATCTGTCGGCGGGCTTCGCGGCCGTGCAGGCACGGCTGAACGGCGAGCCGCTCGAGGAATACATCAAGCCCATCGGGGGCGGCTACTTCTTCGTCCTGCCGGGTGTCACGACCACGGGCCGCATCCTGGGCCAGGGCCTGTTCGAACACAGCGCCTGACACAAGATCCGTCATCGCGAGCCGAACAGGGCCCTTCGCCCCTCCGGGGAGAAGGTGGCCGACAGGCCGGATGAGGGGTCGTCGTGCCCCGTCCGCCCGTCATCCCCGCTGTCGCGGACCTTCTCCCCGGAGGGGCGAAGGGGCCAACGACGATCCGGCAACGCCCTTCGCCTGACGATCACGATGCCGGCCGCATGAAGACCTCGAACCGCAGCGTCTTGGTCCGCAGCGTATGATGGGGGGCCGGCAGGCCGGCCATCGGGGCGGCATGCAGCGGCCATTTCAGCACCGTCCGGTCCCGGGCCGCCGCCAGGGCGGCCTGCATCAGCTCGAGCGCATCGTCGTCCGCCCCGACGATGTCGCGGACGAGGCGCATCTCCTGCTTGACCAGGGCCGCCTTGGTGCGGGGCGGATGCATTGGATCGACGAGCACGACGTCGGGGGCGAGGCCCGGCAGCAAGGCGCGGGCGTCGCCAAGAAGCAGCGTCATGCGGGCAGCCGCCGCAGCCACGACGCCGTCGGCCGCCAGGGCCCGCTCCAGACCTTGCGCCAGCTGTCCATGCATGGCCGGCGCGCGCTCGAGGAGCGTCACCCGCAGCCCCAGCGCGGCCAGCAGGAACGCGTCGCGCCCCAGGCCCGCCGTGGCGTCCACGATCGAGGGCGCCCGCCCGCCCTTCAACCCCACGGCCCTGGCGAGCGGCTCGCGGCGCCCGAACCCGGCCCGCAGCCGATGGCCGAAGCTGCCGCCCAGGAAGTCGCAGACGGGCGCCGTCGCGGCAGCATCGGGCACCGAATGCAGGGGCGGGCTCATGCGCCACCCCATAGCGCGGGGGCGGGCCGTCCGAAAGCCGCAAGGGGCTCGCGATTGACTGCCCGGCATGCGACACTGCACGGCGAAGCAAGGCGCCGTTGCGGGCGCGATGGTGTCCGGGGGAGGCCGAGGTGACACGAGGAGGGGAGCCGCGGGACGCGTGGCCGGCCTGCGGCCCCCGTCGGCGCGGGGGAGCGGCCCGGCGGGATCGCCGCCCTTGACGGCCGCGTCCGCGACGGGCGGTCCGGCGACCTTGCTCAGCGTCCGCAACCTCGCCAAGCGGTTCGGGCCGACATCCGCGCTGGCGGGCGCCGACCTGACGGTCCGGGAGCGGGAGATCGTGGGGCTCGTCGGCACGACCGGGGCCGGCAAGTCGACGCTGCTCGACATCGTGTCCGGCCTGCACCGCTGCGATGCGGGCACCATCGTGTTCCGGGGCTTTCCGATCAGCCTGCGCAGCCGGCGCGACGCCTTGCGGGTCGGCCTTGCGGTGGTCGGGCAGGAGGCCTCGCTGATGCCCGACCTCTCCGTCTACGACAACATCGTCCTGCCCTCCCTCGGCCGCATCGGCAAGGCGGCGGCGCCCGACCTGCGGGAGCGCGTGGCCGGGCTGCTGGCCGCCTTCGGACCCGAGGACGGGCTGCCGCTCGACCGGGCGGCGCATCGGCTCACCGTGGCGCAGGCCCGGCTGGTCGCCCTCGCCCGGGCGCTCGTCGCCCGCGCCAAGCTCTACATCTTCGACGAGCCGTTCGCCTCGCTCGGGTCGCGCGAGGTCGACGGGCTCGTCAACACCATGATGCGCCTCCGGCTGTCGGGCCGCGGCCTGATCGTCGCGGCCCGGCGGCTCGAGGACGTGCTGCCCTATGCCGACAGCGTGACCGTGCTCGCCGGGGGCCGCACCGTGCTGACCGGCAACCCGCACAGCGAGGAGGACCTCCAGAACCTGCGCCGCGCCGCGCGACCCGACCTGCCGCGCCCCGGCGCCCGGGCCCGGCCGGCGCCTTCGGCGACGGAGGCGCCCGAGCCGCGGCTCCTCGTGCAGGGCCTCGCGGCGGCCCCCGTGGTGCACAAGGCCTCCTTCGCCGCCGCCCCGGGCGAGATCGTGGCCCTGCACGGCCTCAAGGGCGCGGGCGCGGGCGCGCTTCTCGAGGCCGTCGCCGGACTGCGGCGGCGGACGGGCGGCTCCGTCACGCTCGGGGGCAGTCCGATCGTGGACGTCGCGGGCGCGGCTCGGATGGGCCTTGCCTTCGCGGGTCCGGCACCCCGGCCGCTGCTGCGCGGGGCCTCGGCCCGCGAGGCGCTGCGGCTCCGCCCGCCCTCGCCCGCCGGTGCCGACCCATGGCCGCTCGACGCGCTGTGGCGAAGCCTCGATCTTCCCGCCGAGGCGCTCGATGCGCCGTTGTGGACCCAGCCCGCCGGCGTCGCCCGCCGCATCGCGCTCGCGGCCGCGCTGCTGGCCGGCACGCGGGCGGTGCTCCTCGTCGATCCAACCCGCGGGCTCGCGCCGGCGGAGCACGCCGCGGTGCACGCCACCCTGCGCGCCGCCGCGGCCCGCGGCTGCACGGTGGTGCTGGCCTGCCCGGACGGGGAGGAGGCGCTCGCCCTCGCGGACCGCTGCCTCGTGATGCGCGAGGGGCGTATGGTCGCCGACCTGCCCTGCCCCGCCCTCGACGGCGAGGCCCTGACGCTGCTCGCCTCCCCGCCCGCCACCATCGCGCGCAACACGGCGGTGCTGGCCGAGCTGACCCGCGAGAACGGCGGCGCCGCCTTCTGGGCACTGCTGCGCGAGGACCGCGTGATCTGCCTCAACGCGGCGGTCGCCGATGCCGAGGCGGACCCCGGCCTCCAGGCGGCGGGGACCGTGGCCTTCGGGGCGACCCGCATTCCCGCGGCGCTCGGCCGCTGCGAGACGGGCTTCGTGGTCGAGCCCGACGGCAGCCGCGCCACCGTGCTCGTGCCCATCACGACGCGGCGCGGCCGGCCGTTCGGCTGGATCGGCCTGACCCTGCGGGCGGCGGCACGGCTTCCGCCCGCCGCCGCCGTCGCGTTCCGGGTCGAGATGCTGGCAGCCACGCTTTGAGCGACAAGCCGGCCCCGCGCGGGACGAGGCCGCCGCTGATCCCCTCGCCCCGGGCGGCCGTGCTGGCGCTCGCCGCCCGCCCGCGGGGCCTGCGCCTCCTGCTTCTGGCGGTCGCCATCGCCATGGCGTTCTCGGTCGGCGTGCCGGCCTTTGCGACGCAGGCCAACGTCGTGACCATGCTGGCGGACGCCAGCGTGATCGGCATCGCGGCCATCGGGCTGTTCCTCGTGGTGCTGAGCGGGGGCGTCGACCTGTCCATCGGCGCCGTGGCGGGTCTCGCGCCGCTGCTCGCCAGCCTGTGGGCCGGGCATCCCGCGGCCCCGCTCCTGTTCGCGCTGGCGCTTGGCGTCGGCGGCGGCATCGGGCTCGCGGCCGGCAGTCTCATCGTCGGCGGCGGGCTGGCGGCCTTCGCGGTGACGCTCGGGGTCGATGCCCTGGTCCGCGGCGCGGGGGCGACCCTGGCCTTCGGACCGGGGCGGGTCAGCGCATCGCTGGATCTCCTGCCGGACCTCGATGCCACGATGCTGGGCATGCCGGCCTCGGTCGCCCTGCTCGCCATCGTGGCCGCATTGGCCGCGGCCTTCCTCTACGGCCTGCGGGGCGGCCGCGTGCTGGCGGCACTGGGGTCCGACCGGCGCGCCGCCCGTGAGGCGGGGCTCGACGTCGTGCGCTACGGCATCGCGCCCTATGCGGCGTCCGGCATGCTGGCCGCCGTCGCGGGCCTGCTGTCGGCGACGGCCGCGCCCTCCTCGCTCGCCATCACCGAGTTCGGCGGCACCTTGACCCTCGATGCCCTGGCGTCCGTCGTGATCGGTGGCGCCAGCCTGCGGGGCGGGCGGGGCTCGCTGGGCGGCGTGCTGCTGGGCGTCGCGACGGTCGTGATGATCCGCAGCGGGCTGTGGCTCATGGATGTCGCCGCCCTGTGGCAGAGCGGGGCGATCGGCGGCCTCCTGCTGGTCGGCCTCGCGCTCGACCGATGGGCCGATCCGCGCGAGGGGCACTGAACGCGGCCCGGCGAAGCCGATGCGCGCTCAAGCGTCGTGGGTCGCCAGACTCCGCTCCACGAAGGCGCGCATGCCGGCCGCGAACCGGTCCGCCCCGAAGGAGCGGGCGTGCGCCACGATCGCCTCGGGGTCGAAGGGGGTGGCCTCGGCCCGCTCGAGCGCCGCGATGAGCTCGTCGGTCGTCTGCCGGTCGAAGAACGTCCCGGTCACGCCCTCGACAACGGTCTCGGTCGCCCCGCCCCGGCGGAAGGCGACCACCGGCCGGCCGCTCGCCATGGCCTCCACCGGCACGATGCCGAAATCCTCCTCGCCCGGAAACACCAGGGCTCGGGCGCGGGCGTAATGCCAGCGCAGCGCCGCGAAGGGCTGGGGGCCCAGCACGGTCACGGTCGGACCGGCCATGGCCCTAATCCTGGGCAGCATCTCGCCGCCGCCGATCACCACCAGCTTGCGGCCCGAACGGTTGAACGCCTCGATGGCGAGATCCGGCCGCTTGTAGGGCACGAGCTCGCCGACCATGAGGTAGAAGTCCTCGACCTCCCCGGGTGGAACGGCGCAAAAATCCGCCGTGCTCACGGGCGGGTAGATGACCGTGGCGTCGCGGCGGTAGTAGGTGCGCAGGCGCTTCGCCACGGTGGCGGAGTTTGCCGCGAAATGGTGCACCCGCGTCGCCGACAGCGCGTCCCAGTTGCGCAAGTAATGCGACAGGGGCGGCATCAGGAGGCGGGTGATCCGCCCCGAGCGCTCGCGGTAGTCGTGGAACATGTTCCACACATAGCGCATGGGCGAGTGGCAGTAGCAGAGGTGCAGCGCCCCGGCGGGCGGGATGATGCCCTTGGCGGGCCCCGACTCGGAGGAGATGATCAGGTCGTAGCCGCGCAGGTCGAGCTGCTCGAGCGCCAGCGGCATGAGCGGCAGATAGCTCTTGTAGTGCCGGGCCGCGCGCGGAAGTCTCGCAATGAACGAGGTCGTCACCCGATGCGCGTTGATGGCGGGCGAGATCGCGTCCGGCGCGTAGACATGGGTGAAGATGTCCGCCTCGGGGAACATCGCGCAGAGGGCCTCGATGACCTTCTCGCCGCCCCGCATGCCGATCAGCCAGTAATGAACGATGGCAACTTTCATGGGGCCCCGTCGTGCCGCGCCGACGCTCCCCGCGAGTCGCTCTGCTGCGTCGCGCTGTTATTGCACGTCCTGGTTGCATCGCAACATGCGATGGCGCGGGTGTCGGTCCAGAGGCGAGCCGGCCTCTAGGCGACCAGCGACTCGACGGCCCGGCGATAGGGCGCCGCGACGGCGGCCCGCAACCGGTGGACGCCGGCCTCGACCTGCTTGCGGCCGGCCACCCATACGCAATCGACGGCAC
Organism: uncultured Lichenihabitans sp.; assembly: GCA_964252065.1. Taxonomy (GTDB): domain Bacteria; phylum Pseudomonadota; class Alphaproteobacteria; order Rhizobiales; family Beijerinckiaceae; genus Lichenihabitans. Next base: position 1,463 of record CAXUMV010000021.1, on the reverse strand, counting down.
CCCGTCGGGCCCCGAAGACCCAGGCGTCCAGGAGCGCGTCCCCGGTGCGGGCCACAAGGCCGATATCGTCGGCCTTGAGGGACACGGCGCTGGCGACCGCGCCCGCGACCAGCCCCTGGTCCGGGGCGCCGAGCGCGACCCCGCCGCCGCGCACCGCGCCCTCGAACAGGGCGCGGCCGGTCGAGCCGCCCGCCACCGCCATGACGTTGCGCGCCCGGTGGTGCAGGCGCTGCGCGTATTCGAGCTGGCGCAGTTCGTCCGCCACGCCGATCGCGACATTCGAGTCGGAGCCGATCCCGAAGCGGCCCCCGGCCCCGGTGAACACGGCGGCGTTGAACACGCCGTCGCCGAGATTCGCCTCCGTGATGGGGCAGAGACCGGCCACCGCGCCGCGCCCGGCCAGGGCCCCTGTCTCGGCATCCGTCATGTGGGTCGCGTGGATCAGGCACCAGCGGGCATCGACGGGGGCGTGGTCGAGCAGCCAGGCGACCGGCCGCTGCCCGGACCAGGCGAGGCAGTCCTCCACCTCGCGGACCTGCTCGGCGGCATGGATGTGGACGGGGCCGCGGCCCGCCAGCGGCATCAGCGCCGCGAGCTCGGCGGGCGTCACGGCGCGCAGGCTGTGCGGGGCGATGCCGACCACGGCGCCCTCGATGTCCGCCGCGATGGCGCGGCAGCGCTCGAGCAGCCGGGCGTAGCCGTCGAGGTCGCAGATGAAGCGGCGCTGCCCGGCCCCGGGCACGGCGCCCCCGAAGGTCGCGTGCGCGTAGAAGACGGGAAGCAGCGTGAGCTCGATCCCGGCCAGCCCGGCCGCGGCGGCGATGCGCCCGGCCATCTCGGCCGGGTCGGCATAGGGCCGTCCGTCGCGGTCATGGTGCAGGTAATGGAACTCGCCGACCCGCGTGAACCCCGCCTCCAGCATCTCGACGTAGAGCTGCGCCGCGATGGCCTCCATGCCCTCGGGCGTCAGCGAGAGCGCGAACCGGTACATGACCTCCCGCCAGGTCCAGAACGTATCCGTCGCATCGCCCCGCCGCTCGGCGAGCCCGGCCATGCCGCGCTGGAACGCATGGCTGTGCAGGTTCGGCATGCCGGGCACCAGGATCGCGTGCCGCTCGTCCCCGGGCCGGGCGGGCGCGCCGGCCTCGACGGTGCCGAACCGCCCGGCGTCGACCGTCAGCCGCACGTCGTCGTGCCAGCCGTCCGGCAGCAGGGCGGTCGCGGCGTGGAGGGCGGTCATGGCGGGCGGCTCCCAAAGGGCGGCTCGGCCCCGGGGTCAAGGGTGTCGGCGCAGGCCCGTTCCGTCAAGGCGGCGACGTCCCGAGCGGCCGCCACCCTTGCGGCAGACCGAGAAGATGGCTATAGCGGCGCAGCGGCCGGACGCCGGAAACCCGTCCGGACCGCACGCGTCGGAGTGTAGCGCAGCCTGGTAGCGCACCTCGTTCGGGACGAGGGGGTCGTAG
>CAXUMV010000020.1:0-17703 GCA_964252065.1 uncultured Lichenihabitans sp. | reverse complement strand
GTCGTCACCCTGGCCGACGGCACGCTGCCGCTCGGGACGGCGACGCTCGACGGGCATGGCGGCTGGCAGCTCGTGACCACCCTCGCCCCGGGGCGCCACGCGCTGACCGCCACCGCGACCGACCTTGCCGGCAACACCGCCTCCGTCGATCCGCCGCTGACCGTGCCCGACCCGGCCCCGGCCGCGAGCCTCGATCTCCTGGTCCTGCAGGTCAGCGAGGACGCCTACGACGGCGACGCCCGGTTCACGGTCAGCGTCGACGGCCAGCAGGTCGGCGGCATCCAGACGGCGACCGCCTCGCATCGCGGCTACCAGTGGCAGAGCGTGGCCTTGACCGGACGGTTCGGCGAGGGCCCGCACACCGTGGGGGTCAATTCCCTCCACCACGCCTACGGTGGATCGTCCACCAAGGACCGCAATCTCTACGTGAAGTCGATCACGCTCGACGGCACGACGACGGTCACGAACTCCTCGCAGGCCTATGGGGGTCTCAAGACCTACGGGCTGCGCAGCCCGGCGCCGGTCCTCGCGCCGGCGCCGGCGACCGCCGCCCTGTCGGTCGCCGCCGGCGCGACCCTCATCCTCGACAAGACGTCCGCAGCCGGCGCCGCTGTGACCTTCGCGGGACCCGGCGGGGTGGTTCAGTTGACCGACGCCCCGAGCTTTCACGGCACGCTGGCCGGCTTCGGGGGCAGCGACGTCATGGATCTCCGGTCGGTGGGCTTCTCCGATGCGCTCGGCCTCGCCTATGCCGGCAGCGGGTCGGCCGGGACCCTCACGGTCTCGGACGGCACCCATGTCGCCAACCTGGCGATGCGGGGCTCCTACACGACGGCGAACTTCGTCGCCGCCCCGGACCATTTCGGCGGCACGGCCATCACGTTCCGCGCCTGACCCCCGGGGTTCAGCTGAGACCCAGCACGCCGGCCAGGCGGCAGCGCCGGGCGGCCTCGTAGGCGAGGACCGGCCCGGCGATGCCGATCGTCACCAGGAGCGGCAGGACCGCGACCGGGCTGGTCAGGTGAAGTCCCTTCACGAGCAGGATCCGGGACCCGGCGACGAACATCACGTGCAGCACGTAGATCGACAGGCTGTGCCGGCCGAGGTAGGGCAGGACGCCGCTTGACCGCTCGCCCGCGGCCGCCATCAGGCAGCCGATGGCGAAGACTGCCGGCAGCGCCGCGAAGACGTTCTGAAACCCGAATGCGATGTGGGCGATCTCGGGCGCCTTCAGGGCGGCCAGGCCCTCGCCCAGACCCGTCATGGTCGACACCGTGGCGAAGCCGACCGCCAGGATGGCTGCGGCGCTCGAGACCCCCACGAGGGCGCGGCCCGGCCGCCGGCCGACGCCGTCCACGGCGCCGATCCAGACGCCGACCGCATAATAGGGAGCCATGCTGCCCGCGTCGGCCAGGAAGGTCGGCAGCACGCCCCGCCCCGCCAGGGATGCGAGGGCGAAGCCGATCAGCACGAGGGCGACCGCGCCGAGCCGCGGCAGCACCAGCAGGCTCAGGACGTGCAGCAGCAGGATGGCGTAGAGGAACCAGAACTGCGCGACCGGCATCAGCGGCAGCCGGAACAGCTGGCCCCAGTAGCCGGAGAGCGGCGCATTCACCACGGACCCGGCCAGGAGAATGACCGTCAGCTGGACGGCCGACCACAGGAAGTAGGGCCACAGGATCGTGCGGAGCACCCCGGGCAGGAACGACTCCGGCTGCCGCGCGAGGCGCGCCTGCACGAACAGGCCCGACAGCATGAAGAACAGCGGCATGTGGACCGTGTAGATCACGAGGAACAGCGGCCGGAACCAGTCCCCCGGCGGCGTCTGTCCCGCATCGATCATGCCGCCCAGGGCATGGCCCAGCACGACGAGCACGATGCCGACGCCCCTCGTGCTGTCGACCCACACCAGCCGGGGGCTGCGCCGGCCTGGGTCGGTCGCGGCCGAGGCGTGGGGGACCGCGTCGCGAACGTCGCCGGTTGCCGTCATCGTCTGCCCCCCGTCGCGTCTCGACCCCGGACCTGCGGGCGCCGCGCGCGGACCGTAGCGATACACGCTCAGGTTGTGAACAGACCCTCGACCGGCTACGGTCGGCCGCATCGACCCTGGCGGACCCGGGGGCAGCGAGACGCGCCGCCATGAGCCTGCCTTCCGCGAGCCTGCCATGAGCGTGCCTCAGACCCCGCGCAGACGCGGCAGCGTGTCCATCTGGACGGGCGGCGACGATCTCGACCGGGCGAGGGCCGCCCTGGACGGCTTGTCGGACGCCGTCCGCCGTAGCCGCGTTCCGTTGCTGGCCTGGGTCGCGCTGTGCCTGGTCGTGGCGAGCGTCTACGCCCGTTCGACGACGCCGGAGTATCTTGCGTCCGTGCAGCTCGTGCTGCGCGGCGGCCACAAGGCCCAGGACGGTCCCGACGGCGCCAGCCTGTCGCACCAGCTGGAACTGAGCGGCGCCGGGATCGAGACCCAGCTCGCGCTCATCCGGTCGCCCGGCTTCCTGCAGCCGCTCTTCGACATCCTGCAGCTCGACGCCGCGCCCGAGCTGCAGGGCTCCGATCCGGCCGCGACACCGTCCGCCGGGACGATGCGGCGGCAGGACAGTTTCGGGGCGTTCCGCGGCCGCGTCGGCGCGCGGCGGGTCGGCCTGTCCACGGCGTTCGAGGTGTCCTACCGGGCGCCCGATCCCGCGCAGGCCGTCCGGGTCGCGAACGCCATCGCAGCCGCCTATGTGTACGACCGGATCCGGACCGCCATGGTCGATACGCGCGCCTTCACGCCGTATCTCAAGACCCGGATCGCGGCGATCATGACCGAGGCGGCCCTGGCGGCCGAGGCGGTCCACAAGGGCGGCCTGCCCGATGCCGAGTTCGTCGACGCCGACGTCCGCCTGCTCGGGTCGGCCCGGATGCCCCTGTCGCCGGCCTATCCGCGCTTCGGCCCCATCGCGGCCTTCGCGATCGGGTTCGGCCTGATCACCGGCCTGCTGGTGGTCGCCGCGATGCATGGGGCCGACCAGACGATCCGCTCCCGCGCCCAGCTCCGGAACGCGTTCGGGATCGAGGCGTTCGGCGTCGCGATGCAGGATGGGGCGCTGGCCTCGCAAGCCGCGCTCGTGACCCTGGCCATGGCCCTCGCGCCGCGGCCCGCGCCGGGCGAACGGCACGGCGAGGGACGGCGGCTCCGCGCGGTCGGGCTGCTGTCCTGGGCGGACAGCGGTGCCCCGCGCGCCATCGGGGCCGGGCTGGCGGAGGTCATGAGGCTGGCCGGCACCCCGGCAAGGCTGGTCGACCCCGCGGCCGGACCGCCTCGCGAGCCGGGCGAGGGGCCGCTCGGCCAGGGTCTCGCGGCCGCCCTCGAAAGGCCGCAGGGCGGCCCGGAGGAGGTTGCCATCGTGGCCCTGCCGGCGCCGGCGACCTCTTTTGCCGCGCATGCCGTGCTTCCGTTGCTGGATGCCGTGGTGCTGGTGGTGCTGGCCGGCCGGACCACCCATGCCGAGCTCAGGCGCGCGCTCCGCGCGCGGGGAGGGGTGCCGGTCGCCGCCGTGGTCCTGGTCGAGACCACGCCCGTCCCGCGGCGCAGACCCGGCCGATCATGGCCACTGGTCCGGCGCTTGACGGTTGATGCAACGCACAATAACACGTCCAGGTTGTAGGTTCGCAAAGGCGTCACCCATGCTCCCGCTGCGCCGGTTGGTCATGTCCCTCGTCCTGCTCGGCCTCTCGGTCGCCCGGGCCGGGGCCGAGACGCCGGACTACCGGCTCGGGCCGCAGGACCAGCTGCAGGTCCGCGTCTACGACCTGCGCACCGGCACCGGCGAAGCCCATGAGTGGACGGCCTTCGAGGGCGAGTTCACGGTGGGGGCGTCGGGCAAGATCTCGCTGCCGCTGGTGGGCGAGCTGCAGGCCAGCGAAATCACGACCTCTGCGCTTGCGGCCGCCATCGCCGAGAAGCTGCAGGCCAAGGTGGGCCTGGCGACGCGGCCCGATGCGTCGGTCGAGGTCAAGAAATACCGGCCCTTCTACGTGCTGGGCAGCGTCGACAAGCCCGGCGAGTACGAGTACCGGCCGAACGTCACGGTCCTGCAGGCCGTCAGCATCGCGGGCGGGATGTCCCGCGTCCCGGGCGAGGCGCTGCTCGGCTACGCGCGCGAGGCACTGGTCAGCCGCGGCGATCTTCGGTCGCTCGCCGCGGACCGCATCGACCTCCTGGCCCGGCAGGCCCGGCTCGACGCCGAGATCGGCAATGCGGAGCAGCTCGCCTTTCCGGCCGAGTTGACCGCCATGAGCACCGATGAGGACGTCGCGCGCATCATGCGCGAGGAGCAGCTCATGTTCAGCGCCCATCGCGAGGGGCTCCGGGCGCAGACCCAGGTGCTGGAACAGAGCAAGGTGCTGCTGCAGCACGAGATCGAATCGCTGCAGGCCAAGGACCGGGCGCTCGCCCGCCAGCTCGACATCAACCAGAAGGAGCTCGACCAGATCTCCGGCTTGGTGTCGAAGGGTCTGGTGGTGGTGCCGCGCCAGCTCGAGATGCAGCGCACGACCGCCCAGTTCGAAAGCGAGCGGCTCGACGTGCAGGTGGCGGGCCTGCGCGCCCGCGAGGGCATCTCCAAGGCCGACCAGGACATCCTCGAGCTCGCCAGCCGCCGCCGCAGCGACTCGCTCCAGGAAGCCAGCGACGTCCGCAACAAGCTGGCCCAGACGATCGAGAAGATCGCGACCAGCCGGGCCCTGATCACGCAGTCGGAGATCACGGCCCCGGCCGCCGTGGCGGCGGACACCCTGCAGGCCATGGAGCCGCGCTTCTCCATCACCCGGCAGGCCGCCGGCCGCAGCCAGACCCTGTCGGCCCAGGACGGTGACCTGCTCCAGCCCGGCGATGTGGTCCGGGTCGAGCCGAACCTGCCTCGCCCGGGGCTGAAGACCGCGGCGACGGCGGGCACGACGAACTGATCCCGGACGGCCCCGGGCGACCGCGATGAGCTGGCCCGCCCTGCTCCTGTGGATCGTCATCCCGGCCTCCGCGTTCGTGCGGGGCCCGATGCTGCTCTATCTCTTCAGCGCGACCCAGTGCGTCACGACGCTCCAGATGCTGCCGGGGGACGGGGGCGGCGTCAACGTCGTGCCGCAGGTCGTCTGCGCGGCGGTCCTGGTCGCCAAGCTGTTCATTGAGAAGGGCAATCTGGTGCGGGGCATGGCTGTCGCGGCCGACCCCGAACGGGTAGGGCTGTTCACCGCCTTCGTGATCTACGGCATCGTCTCCGCCCTCACGCTGCCGCGCATCTTCGAGGGGCAGGTCGAGGTCATCCCGCTGACCGGGAACGTCCTCGGTCCGAGCCTGCTAGCGCCGAGCGGGGGCAACGTCACCCAGGCGGGCTACCTCCTGATGTCCTATGCGACGGCGCTGGCCTTCGGGGTCGCCGGCTCGCACCGGTCGTTCCAGAAGGAGTTTCTCCTGGCGACCCTGATTGGCGCGATGGTGCTGGTCGCCACCGGCCTGCTGGACCTTTTGACCTACGGCCTCGGCCTCGGCGCCCTGCTCGAGCCGTTCCGGACGGTGTCCTACTCGCTGCTGACGGACAACGAGGTGCTCGGGGCGAAGCGGGTCGTCGGGCTGATGCCGGAGGCGTCCGCCTTCGGAGCGACCTGCGTCGCGGCCGCCGGAACGCTGATCTTTCTCAGGCCCTGCTATGGCCCTCGGGCGCGACGCGTCATCGTGCCGTCGACCATCGCGGGGGTGACCGCGATGGGGTTGGCCTCGACCTCCTCCAGCGCCTATGTCGGGTTCGTCGTGCTCGGGATGGCCTTTGCCGCCAACTGGACCATCCGGCTGCTGTCCCGGCGAGCGCTACACCGCGACGATCTAAAGATCGAGCTCGCCATCGTTGCCGGTGGCGCCTTCGCCCTGCTCTGCGCCGTGCTGCTGAAGCCGGCGGTGTTCGAGCCCGTCCTCGACATGCTGGACGTGCTGATCTTCAAGAAATCCTCGACCGACTCCTATTACGTGCGGACGATGTGGACCACGACCGGCTGGAACGCCTTCATGTCCACCGGATTCCTGGGGGTCGGCTACGGCGGGCTGCGGACGTCGAACTGGTTCGTGGCGCTCGTCGGCAATGTCGGGCTGTTCGGCACGCTGCTGATGCTCGGCTTCATCCTGATCGTGTCGGTCGGGGGCAGCGCCACCCTGCCGGCCGAGATTCGCGAGTTCCGGCGCGGGCTTGCATTCTCCCTGCTGCCCGGCCTGACCATGAGCCTGTTCATCGGCACGACGACGGACATCGGCGTGGCGGGCGCGGCCGCCTTCGGCATGCTGGCCGCGACCAAGGGCCGGATGACGGTCGCGCGGGAACGGACGATCGTTGCGACGTGACCCTCGCCCGGACGCCGCCGCCGGGCCGGCCGAGCCTGCGGGGCGCCTCGCGCGGTGGCGCGCTGCCCTCGCCCGCATTCCCGCGCGCTACGGCCGGCCGCAGACCGGGACGCCGTACCTCGCGCAGATCGACGGCCTGCGGGCCCTCGCGCTGCTTCTGGTCGTGGTCTGGCACGAGGCGCTGCGCGGCGTCCGGCAGGTCGAGGCGCTCAACGCGCTCGGCTACGGCCTGCCCAGCCCTTACGACTACGTGCCGCACGGGGAGGTCGGCGTCGACCTGTTCTTCGTCATCAGCGGCTTCGTCATCGCGCAGCCCTTCCTGAGCCGGCCTCCGGCGCAGTGGCGCATCGGCGAGTTCTACAGGCGCCGGCTCCACCGGCTCTACCCGCCCTATCTGGCGGTGCTCGTGGTCGGGTTCCTGGCCGCCATGACGGGGCTCGTGCACGACCGCGACGTCCACGGCATCCCGCAATGGCAGAGCTTTGCGGCCAGCCTCATCTACCTGCATGGATGGGTGTTCGATCAGCAGTCCCGCTTCGACCCGCCCCTCTGGTCGCTCGAGATCGAGGTGCAGTTCTACGCCATCGTGCCATTCGTGATGCGCCTCTACGGCTGCGTGAAGGGCCCCGTGGCCCGCGCAGCGGCGGGCCTGGGGCTGGCCGGGGTCCTGATGCTCCTCGCCGCGACGCTGCATGGCGTCCTACCCTACGACGGACGCTTCCGCTTCGGGCTGCTGGCCCACATGCATCTCTTCGTGCTCGGGATCGTGGCCGCCGATCTGGTGCGGTTGCGGCGTCCGCTGGAGCGGCCCGGCACCCGCGGGTTCGATTGTGCCTTCGGGTGCGGCTGCGCGGGGCTGCTGGCGATCGGCCTCTGGCAGACCGCCGTCGACGCCAAGCCCCCCGGCTTCCTGCCCTATCTCCTGACCGATGCCGCGACCGCGGCCGCGGTCGCGCTCATCGTCGCCGGGGCGGTGGCCGGGACCGTGGGGCGCGCCCTGACCGGGGCGCCGTGGCTCTGCCTGATCGGCACCATGTGCTACTCGGTCTACCTCGTGCACGTGCCCGTCATCGAGGCGGTGAGCCAGGTGCTGGCCCGCACGCTGCCCCTGCACGGCTCCCTGGCCCTGTGGGTGGTCTGGCCGGTCGTGCTGACGGTGGCGGTCACGGTCGTCAGCGCCGCCTTCTACGTCGCGGTCGAGCGGCCCTTCATGACCCGCCAGTTCCCGCCCTTCGCGGCCCGCCTGCTCAGGGCGAAGCGGGCCTGACCTCGACCACCACCGGGTGGTCGGTCACCTGCACGGCGATGTGGCGGGCGACCACCGGCGGGGCGAGGCTCGCGGGGCCGGCCAGGGGGTCGTGGATCGCGAGCGCCCGCGCCGGGCCCTCCAGCGCGACGTCGACCTCATGCGTCTCGGGGGCGATCGGCCGCGACGCGGCGGCGTCCCAGATCCGGGGCTCGGCCCAGACCACCACCTGGTAGGACCCGTCCTCCTTCGCGAGCGTCATCGCGGCCCCGCTCGGGGGAAGGCCGGCGACCGTGACGCCGAGCGGAGCGGGCTCGAAGGTGGCGGCCCCCCGCCCGTCGTCCTTCAGCAGCGCCGTCAGGTTGCGCAGCGCCGTCGCGGCCTTCTTGGGCGTGCCGTCGCCGTTGAAGATCCCGTAATGCTGCTCGATGCTGCGGCCGGCCGGGTCGGGCTTTTCGTCCATCAGCTCGTAGAGGTAGGTCCGCGCGACCCCGGCCTTGCGGAAATCGAGCAGGAGGTCGAGGAGATAGCGGGCCTGCACGTCCTCGCTGACGCCGTCGCGGCCGAAGCTGATCTCGGGATGGCCGACGAGGGTCGGGTAGCCGGTCTCGGTGATCACCATCGGCCGGCTCGGGGCGATGGCGCGGTGCGTCCCCTCGATCTCGAGGAGGAGATGGCCGGACGGCGGGGCGCCGTTGCGCGCGTAGGGATGCTCGTTGCCGAAATCCATGATGGCGGAGAGATCCTCGGCCCCCGAGCCGGCCAGCCCCGTCGCGCCGTAGACGACGGTCCCGGCCAGCGCGCGGTCGGCGTGCACGAGGGCGTAGAGGTCGCGCTGGTAGCGCACGGCCGCCTCGCGCCCCGACAGCCCCGCATAGCCGATCGGCCAGTGGTCCACCTCGTTCGGGCCCTCGACCGCCGCGATCCGCCCGGGGAAGCGCGTCGCGAACCCGTTCAGCCACTTGCCGGCGCGCTTGAGGTCGGGATCGGTCGCCACGAAGGCGAAGCGGACCGTGCTGGTGCGGGCGAAGGCCTCCAGATGCACCGCGGCGGCCGGCTCGCCGACATTGCTCTGCAGCAGGTTGCGCACATGCCCGATCCCGGCATAGGCGAGCGCCGCGCGCACGCGGTCGACCGCGGCATAGGAGGTGTCGGAGTAGGCGATGTGGAGATTCACCCCGATCGAGTCGAGGACGTCCGCCGCGCGGAGCAGGGGCGGCGTCGCGGTCTCGGCCGCTGCGGCCGCCGGGAGCATCGTCGCGATGGCGGCGCACAGCAGCCAGGACCGGCCGCGCGAGGGGAGGGCATGGCGCCTCATGATGGGAGTTCTCCTGACAGGGGCGCTGCGGCGTCGGGGGAGGCGCCGCGCCGGCCGCGAAAGATAAGGCGCCGCAGCGTCCCGAAATCCTCGCGCAACCGGCGGCCCTCCAGCACGAGCATGAGACCGAGATAGGCGACCCCGCCCAGCGCCAGGCCGATCGCGACCGACGCGAGGCCGCCGGGCTGCCAGACCAGGACCGCGTGGCAGACCAGCCCGGCGCCGATCGCCGCGGCCGCCGGCGCCGCCATGCCCCCGACCAGCCTGAGCGTGCTGGCCGCCGTCGACGGCGCCGGGGCCACGAAGCAGGCGAGCGCGGCCAGGATCGTCGACAGCGCGATGCCCCAGGCGACCCCGACGGGGCCGACCCACGGGCCGGCGCAGACCGCCAGCACGCGCCCGGCGCTGCCCGCGGCCGTGATCCAGAAGGTCACCGCGTTGCGGCCGCCGGCCAGCAGCACGGCGCTGCTCTGGGCCGAGACGGCGGCCAGCGCATAGACGGGCACCAGGATCGGGATGAGCATGCCTGCGGACGCCCACTTCTCCCCGAGCAGCAGGGCGACGAGCGCGGGGGCCGCGGCCGAGATCAGGATCGCCACGGCGAGCGCGTGGTCCTTCGGCAGGAACGCGACGGGGAACAGGACGCAGGCGAGCAGGCGCACGAGCGTCCGGTGCAGCGCCGCGATCGCCGCGGGGTCGGCGTGGAGCGCATGGGCGTAGAGCGCGGCCCAGACGGGGTTCTGGGCGGCCTCGCACAGGAAGCGGGGGGCCTGGTTCGCGAAGGTGTAGGTGCCGAGCGCCGCCGGGCCGAAGTTGCGGCCAAAGACCACGTTCTCGGCGAGCCGCCCGGCGAAGTCGACCAGCCGGCTGCCCAGCACGGCGCCGCCCGTCGTGATGTGCCGGCCGAGCCCCCGCGGCTGGAACACGAGCTGGGGCCGGTGGAACGCCGCGGCATTGAGGACCGCGGAGCGGATCGCGTAGCCGACCACGTACTGGATCGCCAGGCTCCAGGCGCCGGCGCCCGAGGCCGCCAGGATCACCGCAAAGACGGCGCCGACCAGCGTCGAGACGACGTCGGCGCCCGCATAGACCACGAGGTTGCCCCGCCGGGTCAGCCGGGCGGAGGGCAGCACGGACATGGTGATCAGCACGAAGGTGACCGACAGGAAGGCCATGAGGCCGGACAGGCGCGGCTCGTGGGCGAAGCGGGCGAGCAGCACGCCCCAGGCGCTCACGATCAGCGCGAGCCCGATGCCGGTCGCGAGCAGGATCCAGAACGCCGTCGACCAGATCGCCGTCGAGGCCTCGTCCTCCCGGGCCATCGAGTTGCCGAGCCCGGCATCGGCCAGCACCGCGAAGAAGCTCACGGTCGGCAGCGCCAGGGCGTAGAGGCCAAACTCCGCCGGTCCGAGCATGTGCGCCATCAGCGGCAGGAGGACCAGCTGGATGGCGATCTTGACGGCGTTGGACACCCCGCCCGCCACCGCGTTCACGGCAAAGCGACGGTGCCGGTCGGCGGGCGAGGAATGGGCGCCGGGCCCTGTGTCCGCGCCGGGGTCGGCCCGGCGCGATGCGAGGGGGCGGGTCACGACCCGGCCGCCCCGGCAAGCGCGGGGCGGGCCTCCGATCCCACGCAGGCCGCATAGATGGCCTGCAGCTGGTCGAGCCAGGCCTCCGGGGTCTGGGCGAGGTCGCGGGTCTTCTCGAAGGCGTTGATGCTCATCGCCCGCGCCTCCTCGTCGCTGCGGTCGATCCGGCGCATGGCGGCCGCCATGGCGGCCTCCTCGCGCGGGTTGCAGGCGAGGCCCGCGCCGCGGGCCACGATGGCGGGGGCGATCAGCGCCGTCTCGGCCGCAATGACCGGGATGCCGCTCCACAGCGCTTCGCCGGCCACAAGCCCGAACGGCTCGGGGTAGCGGGACGGCATCACGAGCGCGCGGGCGGCGAGCACGATGTGCGAGACGGCCGCCCAGGACTGGCGGCCCGAGAAGCGCACCTCGGGATGGTCGGCCCGCAGCCTCTCCATCATCGGCCCGTCGCCGATGATGCGCAGCGTCACGCCGGCGCGCCGGGCGGCCCGCGCCGCAAGGTCGGCCCCCTTCTCCTCGTCGAGCCGCCCCACGAAGACGAACTCGCGGTTCGCCTCGACCGGGATGCGCTTGGCGCTCCAGGGCCGCACGGGGTTGACCACCGTCGTGATGGCGCCCGGCGGGACGCCTCCGCGCTCGAGAAAGGGGCGCATGCCCTCGTGGATGGCCAGGACCCGCGGGGTGTTGCCGCGCCAGGTCAGGAGGCCGGCCTGCACCGCCTGGCGGGCGACCCGCCACAGCTTGTGGCTGTAGTGGCGCCGGTCGCAGTTGGTCGTGATGCAGGCGGCGCCCAACGGCTTGTGGGGACAGACCCTGCCGCTCTTGAACAGCACGTAGGCGCCGTTCGGGCATACCAGGAAGAAGTCGTGCGCGGTGACGATCAGCCGGCGCGACACCGGCGCCAGCGCCCGGAAGACGGAGGGCGACAGGATCTGGGTCCAGGTGTGCAGGTGGTAGACCGTATCGGGCCGGTCGTTGCGGGCGATCCAGTCCCCGATCAGCGTCACGGTCCGCGGATTGTAGAGGCCGCGCCGGACGACCGCGCCGCGCGGGGTGCTGAGCAGCTTGTGCTCGCCGAGGCCGATCGTGGCGACCCCGAGCGCCTCGAGCTCGGGATTATGGCCGCCGTCGCCGGCGATCAGCGTGATCGGCACGCCGCGCTCGCGCAATCCCCGGATGGAGGCGAGCGCCATTTCCGTGGCCCCGCCCCGCGCGACCGAATCGTCGTTGACGATGACGAGCCGCGGGAACGGGCCGGGAGAGCTCAAGGGCTCAGCGCCACATCGGCGCGAGGCCGCGGCGTCTGCCGGCGATCGGCGAGGGCGCCCTGCAGGGCCGCGGCGAGATCGTCGACGTCGCGCCGCGCCGCGGCAAGCACCGCGCCGTGGCGCACCGGGTCGATCCCCTCGCGCATGGCGCGGGCGCCGAGCGCCGCGACGGCCTCTGGCGCATCCACGGTCGTCCGGCACACGAAGGCGCTGCGGTCCACCATGGCGAAGAAGTTCTCGAGCTTCTCGTCCCAGGTGAAGCCGAGATGGGGGACGGCGTAGCTGTAGGCCGTGCAGTTGGCATGGAGCCGGTGGGCCATCAGGAGATCGAGCCCGGACACGAAGGACGCCAGCTTCGCAGGATCGCCAAAGCGCGGCACGCAGCTCACGAAGCCGGGCTGGTAGGCACGCATCAGGGCTGGGCCGATCCGCCTCAGGTAGCGGTCGTCCTCCGAACTGCCGTTGGTGAACAGGGCGACGTGCCAGCCGCGTCGCACGCAGGCCGCGACCAGCCCCTGGAACCAGGCGGTGACGTCGGCATCGTCGTAGCGCCCCGGCGCATGGTAGCGCAGGGCGACGGGATGGGTCAGGCCGAGGCCGACCAGGGGGCGTCCGCCCCCGCCGCGGTCCTGCCGGCGAACATGCTCGCAGATCAGGAGGCCCGGGTCGTGGCCAACGCGGGGCGCCTGGATGCCGACCGGGCCCAGGCGGCGCTCCCAGATCGCAGCCGAGCGCCGGTCGCGGACGGAGGCATAGACGAGGCGGACCCCCGCCACGGCCCGGCGGAACAGCGCCTCGCCTTCCGGCGACCAGTTGTCGGACACCCCGACCCCGAACACGGCGGCCGGCAGGCCGGCCTGCCGGGTCTCGTCGAGCGCGGCATCGACCTTCAGGGGAAAGTTGAGGTCGGCGTCCCCGAACAGGTTGCCGCCACCCACCACGACCGCGTCCATCTCCCGCAAGGCGCGTCGCCAGCTCGGGCGCATGTTGGCGCGCAGCGCCCGGCCGAGCAGCGCGATCACGACGCCGCGGCGCACCGGCGCGGGGCTCCGCTCCAGGATTTTGAGGACCGCGGTCCGGAACACCGTGCCCTTGGCGTAGGCGTGCCGCCCGGCGAGATCCAGCGACACGACCGTGCTGCCCGGCACCGCCCGCCGGAGTTCGGCCTCCAGGCACTCGGACAGGATGCCGTCGCCCAGGTTCGGGCTGTATTTCACGTTGAACAAGCCGACGCGCAGGGGTCCCGCCGCCGCCCCCTCCAAAGTCGCCATCACGCTCCTTCCCTCCTGAAGCCGCCCCGCCGCCGGCCGACGCGCGGCGGCGGCATCTTGTTGAGAACCACCCCGAACAGCCGGATGTCCGCCGCCCGCAGGCCGCGCAGCGCCTCGAGCATCTCGTCGACCGTGGTGCGGCCGGTCTCGACCAGGAGCACGACCCCGTCGAGCATCGGGCCGATCGCCTGGGCCTGCGAGGAGAGGCTCATCGGCGGCAGGTCGACCACGACGTCCCGGTCGCGCCGCAGGGCGAGCAGGATGGTCTGCATCTCGGCCGACCCGATGAACACGTTGGGGTTGATGGCCCGCCCCCGCGCGACGGCCGGCAGGAACGCGAGGCCCTCGGCGAGCTCCACGCAGTCGAGCTGCGCCGTCGAGGCGGAGGCCAGCAGGGCCTCGCTCAGCCCGACGGTCGCGTCGGGCGCGAGCTGCCGGCTGAGCGCCGGGTCGCGGACATCGGCGTCGATCAGCACGACCTTCTCGCGCGAGGCCGCGATCAGGAAGGCGAGGTTGGCCGCGACCGCGCTGCGCCCTTCCCCCGACGACCAGGACACGACCCCGACCGCGGCATGGCGCGCCTTGCTGGACACGAAGATCGCGGTCCGCAGCGTCCGCAGCGCTTCGGCGAAGGGGGAGAGCGGCGCATCCAGCACGGCGGTGAGCGGCAGGTCGCCTTCGGACGCCGGGCCGCCGCGCCGGCCGGGGAGGCGGGGCAGGATGCTGAGGCAATCGATGCCGAGCGCCTCCCCGACCTGGTGGCGCGAGCGGATGCGCCGGTCGAGGCTGTGCCGGACGAGGACGAACCCGATGCCGCTGACCAGCCCGAAGACGGTGGCGAGCGGCAGGAGCACCAAAGGCTGGGGCGAGGCCTTGCCCAGGGGCTCGGTCGCGCTGCTGACCACCCGGGCATCGGAATTGGCGAACGGCACGTTGGGGATGATGCCGGTCCGCACGGCTTCGACCGCGACGTCCTTCTCGGTCTGGATGTTGGCGATGCGGCCCTGCAGGAACTCCGAGCCGCGCTCGACGGCCGCGGCCTTGAACTCGATCTGGTCGCGGATGTAGGCGGCCGTGATCGCGTTCGCGAGCCGCGCCGCCATGGCGCCGCTCGGCGCCCGGAACGCGATCTCGAGCGCGTAGGACTGCCCGATGCGGCGGACGCTGACCCGGTCGGCGAAGTTCTGGAACGAGGCCGCGACCGCGCGCCGTGCGCGCTCGGCGACGGGCATCTCGGCGGGCCGGGGCAGAAGCGAGGCGATCAGGCGCCGGAGCAAGCCGGGCTCGGCGGGCGCGAAGGCCGGATCGCCCGCGAGCGCCATGGTGTCGAACACGAAGCGCAGGTTGCGCTCCGATTTCACGACCTGCACCTGGCTGTCGGCCTGGGGGCTGTCGAGCGCGGGAGCGGCGACTTCGGCCTGCGATTCCGACGCCATCGCGATCTGCCGGTGCGGCTCGAGCACGATCTGGGCGGTGGCCACGAACTCGGGCGCGGTCCGCAGCAGGTAGAACCCCGTCAGCCCGACCAGCACGGCGGTCCAGATCGCGAGCCCGCGCGCGCTGCGGCGGACCGCCTGGACCATATCCTCGAGTGCCGGTCCCGCGCCGCGGCCGCCCCCGGCCTCGATGGCCGCAAGGCCCGCCACCGGGGGCAGCGGCCAGGCGACCGGCTTGGCCTGCTGCTGGTTCACAGCCGCTCCGCCCGCTCGGGTGTGAGGCGGCCGCGGAAGACGTCCAGCAGGCCGATGACGTTGCCGCACAGGCGCCCGAACCGGTCCACATGCGGCTCCGGCCGGCCGCTGCGGAGGAGGTTGGCGGCGATGTTGCGCGCCATGTGATGCGCCACGGCCGGCCAGCGCATGGTGCCCTTCCGGTTCATGTAGACCGGGTTGACGACCTGCGAGTAGCCGAACTGGCGCCCCGAGACGCGCCCGCTCTTGACCCCCATGTGGACGCCGGTCGCCGTGCCGATCTTGAGCACGCGCCAGCCGCGCCGCACGAGGCTCATCCCGAAGTCGCGGTCCTCCAGCCAGCCGTAGAGCACGAGCCGTTCGTCGAAGCGCAGATCCGCGAGCGCGGAGCGCCGGAACGCCATGTTGCAGCCGTAGGGGGTGTAGTTCTCGATGGGCGGGGTGGAGGCGGGCACCTCGCTCGTCAGAGCCTGGCGCCAGGCGTCCTCGAAGCCGATGCCGGGTCCCCCGATGCCGTCCGCCAGCACGGTGCCGGTGATGGCCGCGACGTCGGGCTGGTCGGTGAACACCTGGGCCGCGGCGCGCAGCCAGTCGGGGTGGGGCACGAAGTCGTCATCGAAGAAGGCGACGACCTCGGCGGCCTCGGGCAGGTTGTCGAAGACCGCGTTGCGCTGCCGCGTCAGGCCGCGCTCGCCCAGGATCACGCTGACGCCGGCCTGCTCGGGGAGGGCGCCCGCATCGCCCGGGTCCACGCAGCTGACCAGGATCGCGGAGGGCGCCAGCGTCTGGTGGCGCAGCACGTCGACCACCGCCGCCACCACGTCGGGCCGCCCGCGGGTGGCGATGCCGACGCAGATGTTGCACGCCGGGGCCGGGCCGCCCGGTTGCGCGGGGGCGCTCAAGCTGGCCCGCCTTGGCGCCGGCGCGATGTACCGCGGCGGGGCGTCCGCCTTGTCTGCCTTGGGGCGCGATCCGGTGCATGCGAAAGGATGTCGAGAGCCCGACTCACCGCGTAGATCAACCTCTGGTTGCTGACTCACCAGAACTACCGGCGATGTCCGCCGAGATCAATCGCCTTGTCGCAGCAAGACGGACGAGAGGTCAGGTAAATCTTTCCCAGCAAGGTCCTTCTCCCGCCCGCGGGAGAAGGTGTCCGAAGGACGGATGAGGGGATCCTCTTTGCTCCGACGCCCTCTCTTCCGCCCCGTTATCCCTGTTTTCCATGAGGTTAGAGCGCAATCGGCGAAGGTTGTGGTCACCGGACCAGCATACCATGCCCCGACAGGCCGGCTTTGCCTCGGCGGTCGGAGGTCAGCCCGGCGGCACCGCCGCCTCAACCCATGGCCGAGGGCCCGCGGCGCCCGCGGCTGCAATCCCAGGTTACAGAGCGTCGGCCGGGCGGGCCTCGTGGCGCAGCCGGAACGCGTCGATCACGGCGTCGCTCATCCGGACGAACTCGGCGCTCGGTCCCTCGGCGCCGACGCTTTGGCGGCTGACCCGCGCGCCTTCCAGCAGAAGCCACAGGGTATCGGCGAGGAGCGCCGCCTGGGCGATGCCGGCCGCCTCGCAGACGCCCACCAGGCGGTCGCGGTGGGCCGTCTTGCAGGCCTCGATCAGGCGCCGGGCGGGATGGTTGTCCTCGGTCAGCTCGACGGCGGCGTTGGCGAGATCGCAGCCCCGTCCGTCGGCCAGGACGCAGGCCGCGGCGCGGTGCACCCAGGCATGGAGCTGCGCCAGGGGGTCGTCGGGAAAATCCTCCTCGAGCGCCGCCCAGGCCGCCATGCCCTCCTCGGCGACCCGCTGCAGGCACGCCACGACGAGATCGTCCTTGGAGCCGAAATGACGATAGAGCGTCATCTTGTTGGTGCCGGCGGCCTCCGCGATCGCCTCGACGCCGATGCTGCGGATGCCCTGCTTGTGAAACAGCGCGCGGGCGGTCGACAGGAGGCGCTCGCGGGGCCGCGACGGCCGCCCGCTTCCTTCATGCCGCAATGCGGCAAATTCCTCGCCCATGTCGCTTGACGCCGCTGTTACTGATCGGTAACGTTCGTATTGTTACAGAGCGGTAACATCGCGGCCGGTTGCGGTCAACGACAAAGCCGCGGGTGGAACCATCACCCTTAAAGTCCCGTGAAGTCCGGCCGTGCACCAGCGCCGCCGCAAGGAGGCGTCATGACCTGCACCAGCCTCGACCTGACCGTTCAGGAGGTGATGAGGGATGCCGTGATCGGCGCGGCGATGCGCGCCGACCGCATCGACCCGCAGCGGTTCGAGGCGCTGCTTCGCGAGGCCGCCCGCGACCTCGAGGCCGCGCGCCCGGTCCGCTCGCCGCTCGCCGCTCTCGCGCGCCGGTGCCGGACCGCGGTGCAGGGGTCCGCCCAGCCATGGTAGGGTTCTTCACCGAGCGTCCGATCTTCGCCTCCGCGGTCGCCCTCGTCATGGTGATGGCGGGGGCCATCTGCTACGCGCTGCTGCCGGTGTCGCAGTTCCCCGACATCACGCCCCCGCAGGTCGTGGTCAGCGCCAACTACCCGGGCGCGAGCGCGCAGGTGGTGGCCGACACGGTCACGACCCCGCTCGAGCAGCAGATCAACGGCGTCGCGGGCATGACCTACATGGCCTCGTCGAGCTCGAACGACGGGTCGGCGACCATCACGGTGACCTTCGAGGTCGGCTATCCGCTCAGCATCGCGGCCGTCGACGTGCAAAACCGCGTCTCGCAGGCCGCCTCCTCGCTGCCGGCCATCGTCAACCAGGGCGGGGTGACGATCAAGAAGCAGAACCCCAACTTCGTCCTGATCGTCAACCTGACCTCGCCCGACGGCTCGGTCGATCCCGTCTCGCTCAGCAACTACGCCTACCTGCAGCTCGTCGACCCCCTCAAGCGGCTGCCGGGCGTGGGCGACGTCCAGATCTTCGGCGAGCGCCGCTACTCGATGCGCGTGTG
>CAXUMV010000019.1:7829-18415 GCA_964252065.1 uncultured Lichenihabitans sp. | reverse complement strand
GGACCGGTCCGCGCGGGGCGTGCGGATCGAGACGCTCGCCGGGGAGCGTCACCTGCAGGTCCGGCCGCGCCACGCCGCCGATTGGCTCAACGAGGCCTACGCGAGGGTGAAGGCGAAGGCGGCATGATCACGGCCGGCTTCTTCCGCTCGACCAGCCTCGGCGAGGACCTGCATCATCCCGAGCGGTTCTCGCACTACCGGCCGACGCGGCGGGCCATGCCGATCGTGGAAGCGATCGCCGCGCCGGGCAGCAGCATGGTGATCGCGCCCTACGGAAGCGGCAAGAGCCTCGCCGCCGGCATCTCTGCTTTGCATGTCCGCAACGCCGCCACCGACCGCGACGCGTTACAGCCGGTGCTGCGCCGTCTCGCCGTGGTCGACCCGGCATCGGCGCGGCGGTTCCAGGAGCGCGCGGCGGGCCGCACCTCGGGGGGCGTGGTCGTCCTGACCGGGCACGTGCCCGACCCCCTTGCCGCGATCTCCGCCGCGCTCGGCCTCGACCGCGTTTCGAAGTCGGTCGAGGGCTTAGCATCGGGGATGAGGGGCGCTGGTTCGGACCACGTCGCGGTGATCTGGGACGAGTTCGGTCGCCACCTCGAGGGGCTGGTCGGCGACGGGCGGGCCGACGACCTCGACATCGTCCAGCGCCTCGCCGAGAGAGCCGCGCGGGCGGTCGGCCCGACGCTGAGCCTGACGCTACTCCTTCATCAGAACCTGCTGGCCTATGCTACGCGCCTGAACGAGGCCTCGCGCTCCGAATGGCGCAAGGTGGAGGGCCGCTTCGCGGCGATCCGCATGGTGGAGGATAGCCAGGAGATCTACCGGCTGATCGGCGACATCGTCGAGGCGCTCCGTCCCCCGCACGCGGCAACAGCGAAGAAGCCGGAGCCCGCCACGGTCGAAGAGGTCATTGCGGCGAAATGGCTGGACGGGATGACCGACCAGCGGGCCGTGGGCCGCGTCCTGGCCGCCGCCAGGCCGCTGACGCCAGGCGCCCTCCAGGTGCTGCCCGCGCTGGTCGCGCGTGTGGGCCAGAACGAGCGCAGCCTGTTCTCGTTCCTCCAGGAGGCAGACCTCTCCCGCGAGGTCGGCATCGAGGCGGTCTATGCGGCGTTTTCCGACGCTATGCGGACCGACGTGGGATTAGGTGGCGCTTACCGCCGCTGGCTCGAGACCGAGGGCGCACGGTCGCGGGCGCCTGGGCCGCTCCATCGCGAGGTGCTCGCCGCGGCTTGCCTTATGCAGCTCGGCACGAGCGGTGAGCGGCGCCGGCTGCCCCGCCGCATACTGGAGCTGGCGGTCTCCACTCCTCGCCGCGACGTGTCGCGCGCCGTCGACGAGCTGATCGCGGCGAAGCTGCTTATCTGGCGGCGCCACAACGACGACGTCGCGGTGTGGCACGGCGCCGACATCGACGCGGCCTACCGCGTTCGGGAGGAGCGCGAGCGCCGCGCTGAGTCGTTCGACCTGCTGTCGTTTCTAGACGTCCGTTTCCCGGCGCCCTACGTCCGGGCGCCGCGGCACAACGCGCACTACGGGGTGAACAGGTTTTTAGCCGGACGCTACCTGACGGCGCGGCAGGTGGTCGACGGAACGGTCGTCGATGCGGCCGACGACGACGGCGTGATCGTCTACGTGATCGCGCGCGATCGGGCGGAGATCAAGGCGGCGAGGCAGGCGGTCAAGGCCATGCCGGCTTCGAGGGCGATCTACGTCGTCCCCCACCAGCCGCTCCTGGCCGAGGCGACCGCGCTGGAGGTGGTGTGCCTCGAGGCGCTGAAGGCGGATCAGGCGTTTATCGGATCGGACCCGATGGCGCTGACCGAGGTCGAGGAGCTCGAATCGGTGGCCTTCGAGCAGTTCGCCACCCTGATGCGATCCCTCCTAGACCCGCGCGGCCAATCGGCCGGGTGGTACTCGGGCGGGTTATGGATCGACGTGTCGACCGACCGGCCCGGCACCATGGCGGCGTCGGCGCTATTCGACGCCTGGTTCGACAGCACGCCGCGCATCGCCAACGAGCAGCTGATGCGCCCCCACGCATCGCGGACGATGCAGACGGCGCGCGTCAGGGTCGTCGGGGCAATCCTGGAGGGCTCGGACCGCGAGCGCCTCGGCTACGAGCCGGGTGACCGGAGCGCCGAGGGTTCGATCTACCGCACGGTGCTCGAGAAGACGGGGCTGTTCCGCAGCGGGGCGCGGCTTTTCGCCGACGTCGAGGAGGTCGGCGACCCCGGCCTGCGCCTCGTCTGGGCGACCATCGCCGACTTCTTCCGGATTCCAACGGCGCCGGGCGAGCGGCGGCCGTTGACTGCGCTCCTCGTGCGGCTGGCCGACCGGCCCATGGGCGTGCCGCGCGGCGTGATGCCCCTCCTCGTCGCAGCCGGCTTCAGGCGCTTCGCCAGGGCCGTCGCCGTCTACCGCGGCGGCGTCTACGTAGCCGACATGCTCGGCTTCGCCTTCGACCAGATGGTCATGGAGCCGGATGCCTTCGATGTCCGCGTTGAGCGCGCGGACATTCCGCTGACCGATTACCTGCGCGAGGTCTGTTACGCCTTCACCCACGAGCGCCCGGGCGCGGGGGAGGAGCTGGTGCGCTGCGCCACCGACGCCATCGAGAGATGGAAGGCTACGATCCCCGAGGCGGCCCGCCGGACGCAGAGGCTGGGGCCGTCCGGCAAGGCGCTGCTCGATGTGCTCGGCGCCGCGGCCGATCCAGTCGACCTGCTGGTGTCCGGCCTGCCGCGCGCGGTCGGCCTCGATGGGCCCGACCACCGCGTCGTGTCGGAGGTCGAGCGCGCCCGCAAGGACGTCGACGCCCTCCACGACATCTTCGCGGCCGAGGCCGTGGCGACAGTCGAGGAGGCGTTCAGGGCGCGCGGTGCCGACGCGTTCGACCTGCTGTCGGCCGTTAAGGCCTGGGCCGGGTGCTTCGACCCCAAGGAGATGGAGCGCCGCCCCGACCTCCGGATCAGCGACAAGGCCGTGGTCCGCAAGGCGGTCGAGACGGCCAACGGCCGCTTCTCGCCGAAGTCTTTCGCGGGCGCCCTCAGCTCGATCCTCTTGCAGCGGGGGCTGGACAAGTGGGAGGATCGGACCGCTCAGCAGTTCCGTGCGGCGTTGCGCGAGGCCCGCGAGCGCATCGAGGCTGCTGCTCTCGACACCGCCCAGCCCGGTGAGCAGCTCCGCCCGATCTTGTCTGCGCGCATCGCCGAGCTGAACGCGCTCATGGCCAAGCTCGATGGAGGGCGCCCGCACGCGGAAGTCAAGCTGGTCAACGGGAGCAATCGATGACGGTCGCCATCACCTCAGTGGAGGCCGCCGTAGCCGATGGCACCGCGCGGCACATCGTGCCCGTCTCCGGCGGCAAGGACTCGTCTGCGCTCGCCGTCTACCTCAAACAGCGCAACCCCGAGGTCAAGTTCGAGTACGTCTTCTCGGACACCGGGGTCGAGTTGCCCGAGACCTACGACTACCTCGACCGACTCGAGAACATCCTCGGGATCGAGGTTCACAAAGTCTCTGCCCTCGACCTGTTCGACGTGGCTTCCAAGCCCGGCCGGACGGCCTTCGACGTGGCCTTGTTCGAGCACTTCGCCGGGTTCCTACCCAGCCCGAGGGCGCGCTGGTGCACTCGCGTCATGAAGATCGCGCCGTTCGAGCGGTTCGTAGGGACCGATCGCGCCTTTTCCTACATCGGCATCCGTGCCGACGAGAACCGCGCGGGCTATCTCGGGAGCGGCGGCGCGGGCGCCAAGCCCGTCGTCGTCTCCGAGCAGCCGAACATCATGCCCGTCTACCCCTACCGCGACGACGGCATCGGCCTCGCCGAGGTCGAGAGGATCCTCGACAGCGCCGGCCTAGGCCTGCCCGAATACTACGAGTGGCGCAGCCGGTCGGGCTGCTACTTCTGCTTCTACCAGCAGGTCGCAGAGTGGCAGGGCCTAAAGGAGCGCCACCCGGACCTCTACGAGAAGGCCAAGGCCTATGAGGTGATGAAGAAGGGGCGCCGCTACACTTGGGTGGACGGGCGCTCGCTCGACGACGTCGAGAGGATGCCGCGGCGCGCCGTGCGCGCCAAATCGGAGGACGGCTGCGCCGTTTGCCACCTATGAGCGTGATGGCGGACAATCCCCTCATCGAGTTCCTGCGTGGCTTCGGCCCGTCCTCGGCGTCCGATTCGCTCTGCGACGAGAACGTCCGCGCCGCTTCGGCGGCCCTCGGGGTGGAGGAGATCGACACGCCGGCCGCCCGCCTCGCGGACGTGAGCCGCGCGCTGTTCGACGGCCCGGGACGGAACGTCATCCTGACGGGTACGGCAGGAGACGGGAAGACCTATCACATCCGACAGCTCTTCATCGAGCGCTTCCCGGATCGCATGGCCGAGTGGCCGGGCATCGACGGCATCCTGAAAGTGCCTTTCGGCGATGGGCGCGAACTCCGAGTCATTCGCGACCTCAGCGAGGTCTCTCTCTCGGAGAAAGGCCAGGAGCTGGAGAGCTTCGCGAGCTGCCTTTTGGGCGAGCGCCACGATCGCCTCTACCTCGTCGCGGCCAACGACGGCCAGCTGCTCAAGTACTTCCGTGACGCGTCTTCGGTCGAAGGCGAGGTTGGCGACCGATCCCGCGATCTGCACGGGCGGCTGTCGGAGATGCTCCGTGGCGACATGGAGGAGTTTGCCGGACTCTCGCTGAAGCTGATCAACCTCAGCCGAGCGGATCCGAGGGCGCTCGATCAGATCTTCGATCGCGTCCTCAGGCATCCGGCATGGTCGGGTTGCGGGTCGTGCGCGGACGCATCCGGCGCGACCCCTTGCCCGATCCGTCTCAATCGGTCGCTGCTCCTTGACGCACCGGAGCCGTCGCCCGTCCGGCACAGGCTGCGCCAGTCGCTGCGCTTGGCGGCCGCGAACGACCAGCACGTCCCGATACGGCAGATCCTCACGCTCGTCGTGAACGCGGTCCTAGGGGACGCTAAGGACCCCGATAGGCCGTTGTTGACCTGCGCCACCGCTTGCGAGCGGGCTGGCAACAACGGATACCGCTACACCAACCTGTACGACAACATCGTCGGCCTGAACCTGCGTCCCGACCGGCGTCGCGACAACCGCGTCTTCAAGGTCTTCGAGGTGTTCGGGGCGGGCCACGAGACCAACAACCTGATCGACTCCGTCCTCGTGCAGAAGGAGCCCGAGGGCCTCTGGCATCTTTTGTTTGATCAGGAACCGACCTACGGCAGGTGGCTGTTCCAGCCCTACCGGAAGGATTACCTAGATGGTGCCGGCCGTGATCCGGCCGCGATCCGCAGGTTCCGCGTCGCGCTCGAGGCGCAGCGCCGGCGCGCGTTCTTCCGCCTGCCGGACAACGTGGAGCCGGACATGGCATCGCCTTGGCGCCTGACGATCTTCCAGCACGGCGGCGACTACCTCAAGCTCGTCGAGGCGCTGCAGGGCAAGGACCGCGATGGGGTGGACCGATTCGTGCGGTCGATGGTGAAGGGCCTGAACCGTGCCTACACCGGCATGATGGCCAACGACGAGAACAAGCTGTGGCTCGCGGGCACGATCGGCAAAACCGACGACCTCGCCGGGCGCGTCTGCACGGCCGACCCGATCGAGAGGACGAACAACGGCCTCTTCACCGTGCGCGTGGAGCTCGATCCCGTGCGCAGGAGGCCGGCGCTGCGGGCCGTGGCACGGTTCCACCAGGCGGCGCGGATGCCAGGGCTCGACCTGCGCCCGCTCGTCTTCGAGTACCTGATGCGCGTGGCGAACGGCAGCCTCCCCGCCAGCTTCTCGCGCCAGTGCCACCAGGAGATTAGGCACTTCGCCCTGGTGACCGCGGCCGTGGTCGTCTCGGTGACGACCGTCCCGGGGAGACCACGAGCCGTGGTGATGAGGGCGAGGCGCAGTCCGTTCGGATGCTGTCATTGGGCAACTTGGGAGAGATCCAGGCCCATCAGGTCGAGGTCTGAGGCGATGGCGAACCAGAACCAGTTTTTACGGGTCGCCGATGGCGCCTTGAGGGTGCCCGCGACGCAGAATCTCGGCAGCGTCAAGCTATGGTGCGAGTACGCAATATGGGGTCTGCTATTCTACGACGACCAGTCGCCGTGGCTCGCGGTCATCGAGTGCCTGCACGTCTGCTTCGACCGCAAGCGCAAGGGCAAGCAGCTCTTCGAGGGGTTGCCGCCCGGCTCGAAAGACCACGAGCCCATCGCCTACGGGATAGAGATGAACGGTGCGCTGCGTCACCTGCTGTTCCGCGACCGGGAGGTGCTGCGTATCGCCGAGACCCCGTCGGGCGACGACAAGGCAATGTGGCGCGCCTGGCTCGAGACGGTCGCGCGCGACCACGAGGGCCTGGAGCTCGCCTACCTCCAGAAGGCCTTCGAGACCTTCCGGGACTTCGCGCGGGCAGTCGAGCTGCTGAGGACGGCCGAGATCGAGCCGCAGACGGAGAAGCGCTGGACGTCGCGCCACCTACTGCCTCTCGGCCCGGCGATGACCTTCCCCGACGTCAGCGAGCAGTTCAAGCTGGACCGCAAGTTCATGCGGCGCACCGGCGAGATGCTCTATCTCATGCTGAACCGCTCTGCCCGTGGGGCAGAGGTGTCCGAGCTTATGGACCGTCGCCTCTTGCCCGTGGATGGAGTTTGGAACAGGCTCGCGCTGAGGCTCGGCGGGCCGGAGACCGTTGCTCCGACGAGCAGCCAGATCGGTTACCTGCCGATGCCCTCGCATCCTTCTTACGACCTGCTGGCGGAGGATTGGATCGCGATCCTGTCGCTCGGCAATATCCCCATCGAGAACGCGCTCGATCCCCTCGAGCGGGTCAGCGGGCTGATGCAGGTGATCTACATCGTCCAGCGTGCCCGCGATGTGATGGGCGAGAACGCGCCGGCGCCGGCGCCGTTCTTCCTCGACGTCGTCGGGGGCCCAGGCAGCAACCCGCTTCGCAAGCTCTCCATGAACCAATACCACCGCCATCGCGCGCTGCCGCTCGACGCGACGGAGAGCTTCATCGACGCTTTCGCGGTATCGGCCGAATGGAAGGCGGTGATCGAGAGCGATGCGGGCGCCAACGAGGCCAGCCACCTGCTCGACAAGCGCTTCCTCTGGGCGCCGAAGAGGTCGCCCGATCCCGACACCCTTCCCGATCCCGACGCGCAGCTCGCCGAGCTGCGGGCCGAGGCGCAATCGACGCGCGGGCACCACGTCGGCGCGGCGCTGACGAACCACGGCAAGCAGATCGGGCTGATACGCGCGCAGCGTAGTTCCGGCACCTGGTACGCGCCAAACGATGGCTTCCTCGAGGCCCTTGTCCTTGCCAACGTGACCCGCCCCATGGAGTTCGGCGAGTTCCTCAGCCGCCTGATGGTCCGCTACAACATCGTCGTTGGCGCCGAGGAGGCGCGCGCCGCCTTCGGGGTCGGTTCGGGGCCCCTACCGGCTCCGCACCCCGACCTGAAGGAGAACGAGCGCATGCTGGAGGAGCGCCTGCGCGTGCTCGGTTTTCTCGAGCGCAAGTCCGATGATTGCGCGTTCGTCATCAACCCCTTCGTCGCCGAAGAACGCGTCGCGTTCGGAGAGCCCCAACGTGTGCACGCTTGACCTGATCGGCCGCGTCGCCGCACGGCGCATCCGCGAATCCACGCCTCCCGGCACCGGGCGCTCGCTCCTCTGCGTCATGGGCCTGGAGAAGCCCGTTGTGAGCGCGATCGCGCGGCACGTCGCTGGCGGCACGTCGGCCTTGGGCAAGGTCGAGGTGTTTGTCCACCCGTCGCTGGCGGATGGCGACGTCTCGCCCGCGACGATCTCGGACGCGACCGCGCCCTGGCATCGTAATCACGCCACGCCCGGCGTGCGCGTCACCGTCTGCACGGTGCCGCCGGACATGGTCAAGGCGCTGGAGCCGACGCTCGCGCACAACTCCAAGATCGACGAGGGTTGGTTGTTGCAGGAACCGGCCGCTTGGGCGGCCGAGGGCCTGCAACGCAGCTCCGAGGAGATGCAGGCGGCGTTCTCGAGGGTGCTCGCCGGGTTGGTGCGGTCCGGCGTCGCCCACGACCCTGTCACGGTCGCCGACTTCGTCGAGCGCGTGAACCGCCACATCATCGCCGATGGCGACGTGCTCGAGAAGGCAGTCCGTCACGCGCTGCCGGTGCTGCGCCTGCCCAAAGACAGCGGCGACCAGCGTTTCAAGCTCTCTGATTCCGTCGAGAACGCCGCCCGCTTCTTCTCCGATGTCGTCGCCGACGCGCGCCCCGCCCTTTATTTAAAGGGGAAGGACGGCGAGCCCCTCAACCGCAACGAGATGAAGCGGCGGCTCGACGCCATGGTCAAGGAAAACAAGATCGAGGGCACGCTGGCAGCCGCCATCGGGGCGGTGCTGTCCGACCGCACGATCCAGGACGGGCGCTGGTCGTCGGCCCAGCGCGCCCTGGCGGAGTTCCCGCTGGAGGCCATTGAGGGCTTCTTCGACGGTGCCAAGCGGAAGGTCAGGCCGAAGTTCGGCGAGGAGACCCGGACCTTCTTCGACAGGCAGTTCAGGGGCGCGCTCACCGCCGAGCACGACGCCCTCCTGCGCGACCTGCTGAAGGAGACGACCAAGCCGAGCGAGCAGCTGGTCGACTTCTTCACCGAGCACCGGGCCCGGTTGCAGACGGACCCGAAGCTCTACAAGCGCTGGGAGCGACTGATCTTCCGGGCGCCGATAGAGGCGGCCGACCTGTCGGAAGGCTTGCTCCGCCTCTCCTACCGGGCGGCCTCGGACGTGGACGACGAGGGCGACGCCCCAGCGCGCGTCCTCCTGATCCGCCTTCGCGGCGCCGACCAGCTCGGCTTCTGGACGACGGACAAGAACATCAGGGTCCTGCGCTACCTCCGCGACCGCTACCGCGGCCTCGACGCGATGCTGGCGCCCCACGCCTTGCTCGATTGCGGGCGCTGCTGGAAGGAGGACTGGGAGGCCGGCCTCGTCGATGCCAACGAGTCCCGCAGCAAAGCGGCCGTCGAGCTTGAGTTCGAGGCCTTCCTCGTGCCAGCCGATGAGGTCGAGGCCGTCAAGAAGAACTTGGCGAGCAAGCCGCATGCCAACCGCGCCCAGCTGACCTGGAAGCCGGCTGCCGAGGCGCTAGGGCCGGCGTTGGATCAGGCCGAAGGATCCCGCCGAGGTGACGCGCCTCCTGACGGGCCGGGTCCACCACAACAAGTCTGGGAGCGCCGCGGCGGTCGCTGCGGTAAGCCTGTCGTCGCGGACATCGATCCTGGACGCCTTCGGGCAGAGCACCGGCGTCCTCGCCAATCCGGGGAGGCCGGAGAACCGGATCGACGAGCGCTGGCCGGCGGCGGTGGCCGAGATCGAGCAGGACACCATCCTGACGCCGCAGCAGGTCGGCGGCCTCGTCATGGCGTTCCATGGCTTCCGGTCCGCCTATGGCGCCGCCGTCGAGGGACTGCTGCGCGGCAGCGGGCTCGCCTCGCCCGAACTCGTCCAGCAAGCGCGGGCATTCGGCCGGCTTCTCAACATGCTCGCCAGCGAGGCCCCGCAGGAAGCATCCATCAGGAGGTTGCTAGCGCCGCTTGCCTCGATCGGCGTCATCACCGTCGAGGGCGAGCGACCCGCGGCGATCGTGACGGCGTGGCAGCCGCTCCGCCTTGCCGAAATGGCGATCAAGGGCAAGCAGCTGGCGTCAGCCATCCACCAGGTGGTCGCGAGCACCCGCGACCCGAAGAGCGGGGTCGAGGATTTCGTCAGGGACCGGGCTTCTCGCCTGGCCGGCACCTACTACGCCGACGTCGCGATCATCGCTCTGCCCTCCCAATCCCACGTCCTCCTCTCGGAGACGCAGGCCCTCGCCGACTGCAGCCTGCTCGAGCTGGTCGCTGGGGCTGGGCAGCCGAGCCTCAGCGACGAGCCGGCGGAGGCCGTCGTGACGGCCTTCGACAAGGTCGGCGACGAGTACTTGAACCTGCGGCCGCACGAGAAGGCCAACTTCTCCGTCATCATCCTGAATGCCGAGTCGGAGAACCTGCCGCTCGCTATGGCCAACGGGCTCGCCAAGCGGATCGAGGACGACCCCGACATCCGCTGCGACCTCGTAGTTACTGATGACGAACCGATGAGGCTGCGGCAGGTCTACGAGCGGCAGAACCGCCGCATAGGCCATCAGGTCGATGCCGGGCTGACCAGCGAGGCAGCGCGCAACTTTCTCTCGCGTCTCCGCGTCGGCATCTTCAGCCCGGATACGATCGAGAGGGACAGCGGCCGCAAAGCGCATGACATCGTCCTGTTGCAGGACGTCATCTCCCGGCGCGGCGAGGTGCGCTGGACCAAGGGAGAGGCGCCGTCCGAAGCGCCGGACATCGAGTCCTACCTTCCGACGGCAAGGTCGAAGCGCCGACCCTTCAAGAAGGGGAACACGACGACTGCGCTCTATCTCACGGCCCCGAAGCAGCCGGAGCCGTGCCGTGCCTATGTCGATGCGCTAAGGCACGTCCTGGCGAGGGATGTCGTCATCAATCCCGAGCCCTGGCTGCCGATCCAGGACGTCGAGTTCCAGTCGGGAGAGGTTCGCGACCTCCT
>CAXUMV010000019.1:0-7819 GCA_964252065.1 uncultured Lichenihabitans sp. | reverse complement strand
CGCGACCGATGAGCGCCGCATCATTACCTACTACAGCGTGCCGGGCTCGACCCACAACGTGATCGTTTCGACCGAGATTGAGCAGGAGAGCCTCGCCGGCTGTCTTTCGGCCGACCTCGACAACATCCTGCCGAGCGCGTCCAAGGAGGCAGTCGATGCGGTCAAGCGGGAGATCTTCACGCGCGCGGCGCATCTCTCGGGAGGCGTCGTCATGCGCGGCGCCCAATGGTCGAACTACGCTCAGGAGCTTCTCGGTCTGATCCTGACGCAACGAGAGCTAGGCCGGTTGCTCAAGGCGGGCCGGAAGGATGGCCGCGAAAACCGAACCGGGTGGTTCTTCCTCGACGACTATCGGGAGTACCTCGACCTGACGGGAGAGATGGCCGACATCCTGGCGATTGACTTCTCGATCGGGGCCATCGGCCCCGAGATCAGGATCGTGGTGGCCGAGTCCAAGTATGTTGGGCAGGCGTCGATTTCCGAGCACCGCCGCCGCTCCATGGGCCAGCTCGAGTCCACCTTCACGGCGCTCGACCTCCGGCTGCTCGCCGATGGTACGACGCTAGATCCCTCGATCTGGCGCAACCGGCTGGCCGATATGGTCCTTGAGCACATGGAACCCTTCGACCAGGTCGGCGGCATCGAGCAGGAGGACTGGCTGGAGGCCCTCCGGGGCGGCACGTTCCCGATGGAGGTGAGCGGGCACTCGATGGTGTTCAGCCACGACCTGGACGTCGTGCATGAGGACATGCCGGTCTTCGTCGATGCGGACAAGCCCAGAACCGGCCGACGCCGGATGGCGCAATGGGTCTTCCCGCGTCCTCGGACCGCGGAAGCCTTGATGAGGCTCGGCGATGAGACTGCGCCTGCCCTGGTGTCGGTCCCGAGCGGGTGGCCGTTGGCCTTCGCGCCAGTCACGCCGGCCGGGGATGCGCAGGCCTCGCCAATCACGTCCGCCCCCATAGCGGTGATGCCGGTAATTACCGACGCTGGTAGGTGTGAAGGTAAGGCAGAGGAGGCGGAAGCGTTGGCGCTGCCGGCGCTCCCGACGGTGCAAGGAAAGCCGGCAAAGCCGGTGGAGGCGCACCTTGATGGCTGGCACCCCTTGATCGCCGTTGTCCTGGCGCGCCTGAGCCGGGCTGTAGGCGCGAAGAGCGCGGATGCGTGGCTCGACGGCATGATCGACCGTCTCCGCGGCGCGTTGCAGACCGAAGGCATGAACGCGCCGATCCTCGGCTCCCGCCTGACGCCCAACTCCGGGCTCGTCTACGTCGGAGGGCAGACGTTGACCGTCGCCTGGCTCGAGCGCAAGCAAACGGACTTGATGACCCGCTACGGTCTCCAGATCGACCGCATCAGTCCCATGCCAGGCCAGATCGCCATCGGCCTGCGGCGGCCCGCGCGGTCCATCCTTCACCTAGCGGACGCGTGGCTCCGTCGCGAGTTGCCATCGAGCGGCGGCGCGGCAATGCGCCTCTCCCCGCTGCTCGGCGAGCGCGAGGACGATGGGGCGCTGTGCTACCTGCCGCTCGCGGCAGGCTTCGCCGGGCAGGAGCGCGCGGCGCCACACAGCCTCGTGTCCGGAACTACGGGGAGCGGCAAGGGGATCCTTGTGACCAACCTGCTCCTCGACCTCTGCGCCCTGAACGGCCCGGATGAGATGGACCTCTACATAATCGATCCGAAGAAGGGCGTGGATTACGCCTGGGCGCGCCGACTGCCGCAGCTTAGGGGAGGCATCGTCAGTGACCAGCAGGCGGCCAAGGCCGTCCTACATGACTTGGTCGAGCAGATGGAGCAGCGCTACGTCGAAATCCAGGCAGAGGAGTGCCGGAACATCGACCACTTCAACCGGAGCGTGCCAGAGCAGCGCCGTTTGCGGCGGGCGGTCATCTTCTTCGACGAGGTGGCCAACTGGATGCAGGACGACGACTTCAAGCAGGAGGTCGACAGCCTGATCAACAAAATCGCCACGATGTCGCGGGCCGCCGGGTTCCACCTGTTCATGGTCTACCAGCGTGCGGACAATCAGGTGATGACGATGCAGCTCCGGACCAATCTCGGCAACAAGCTGATCCTGAGGCTCGGGGACGAGGGCAGTTCGAAGATTGCCTTGAACGAGAAGGGCGCCGAGCGCCTGCTCGGCAAGGGGCACCTCATTGCTAAGCTCGACACCGACGACAAGGTCTATCTACAGGTGCCCTTCATCGGCGACGAGGAGGTCGACGATCTCGCCGAGGCGGTGATCGCGTCCTGGATGGAGCAACGGCGCCAGGCCGCGGAGTGATGATGGCGGCTGCCATCCTCGTCCCGCCGCGCTGGATGGGCTTGCCGCATTGCGAGAGGACGGGGTGCTGGTCCTCATGATCGCGGCGACGACGGGGAACGAGAGCCCGCCTCGGCCGAAGCCGCTCGTGCCGTCCCGGGCGACCGGCAAGAGCGTAGGCGGCTTTCTATACGTACATCGGAGTGCGATAGGCCTCCTCGACGGCGCGACCGCGTCGAGGATCGCATCGGCTTCGTCGTGCGCTGGTGTCGCGGATTGGAACGTGGCGAAGGTCAGCGCCGCTGGCGTGTCCCTCCTCCTCTACGAGGACTTCGACGCCTCTGCCTTCCCAGCCCTCCTCACCGCCTACAAGGTCTACGTCGGGTCCGGCGTCGTGGTCAGCCGAGACTATCGAAACCGGCCGAACCCGCCCATCCTTCACCGCAAAGAGAGGCTCCTGCGGCCCGACGATCCTGCCATTCCAAGCTACGCGGCGCTGACGCGGCAGGCGGAAGGCCACGGCCTCTTCGAGAACGTGCGCGTGATCGGGACGTTGCGGCGCTGGCAGGCCTTGATCGCGGGAAAGGGGCTGGTCCTGGACGGTCATGCTCTGCGGCCCGCAGCGGAGGACATGGTCACAGTCGAGCGGCACAAGACTGCGATTGCACGGCGGGAACTGTCGCAGCCCGTCGCGCTCATGGTGCGCTTGGGGATGCTCGCCGAGGGAACGTCAATCTTTGACTACGGCTGCGGCCAGGGCGATGACGTTGCCGCCCTCGTCGAGAACGGTTTCGAGGCCTTCGGTTGGGACCCCTACCATGTCCCCGGCGGGCCGAGACGCGCCGGCGACCTGGTCAATCTGGGGTTCGTCGTGAACGTGATTGAGGATCCGGAGGAGCGGTCGGCGACGGTTCGGGCGGCCTGGGGCTTTGCCAGGCGCGCGCTGGTCGTCTCAGCGATGGGTGCCTCGAAGGCGCCCCTGTCTGGGCTGAGGCCGTATCGCGACGGCTATCTAACCACCCGCGGCACCTTCCAGAGATACTATTCACAGGACGGTCTTAAGGAGCTGGTGGCCTCTGCAACAGGGCGGCGGGCCATGTCGCTGGCGCCGGGCATCGTCGCGATCTTTCGTGACGAGGGGATGGAGCAGGAGGTCGCCTTCCGCCGCCGGTCGCGCGCGCAGCAGCTTGCCGATCGGTTCGTGCGCCGTGACAGGCCCGCCTCAAGTAGACAGAGGGCATCGTCGCCGACTTCGCTCGAGAGGGTCGGCGAGCAGGTGGAGGTGCTCCGGGAGCTCGCGCTCGAGTTCGGCCGACTGCCGGACCTCGCCGAAGTGCCCGCGGCCGTGCTGGCGGCGCTCGCGAAGTCGCGCGTCTCGTTCGAGCGCGCGATCGCAGCGTGCCGTGAAGCCGAATTCTTGACTGCCCTGCGGGACGCCGCAGAAGCGCGCAAGGAAGACCTGCTTGTCCACTTCGCGATGACGCTCTTCCCCGGTGTCCCCAAGTACACCACGCTGCCGCGTTCGCTTCAGCGAGACGTCCGAACCTTCTTCGGGAGCCATGCGGCCGTCCGTGCCGAAGCGACGAGGCTGTTGTTCTCAGCCGGCGATCCAGTGGCGTCGG
Source organism: uncultured Lichenihabitans sp. (assembly GCA_964252065.1). Taxonomy (GTDB): domain Bacteria; phylum Pseudomonadota; class Alphaproteobacteria; order Rhizobiales; family Beijerinckiaceae; genus Lichenihabitans. The sequence goes on along the minus strand of CAXUMV010000019.1, from coordinate 3,931 downwards.
AGATGGCCATCGAAGCGGCCGCCCAGGGCGGCCTGGGCGCGGCACGTGGGGGCGTCTTTCGCTTCCGCCCGGAGGTGCTCGACCGGCTGCCAGTCGGGCTGCGCGTCCTGGTGGGCTGCGCCGAGGTCGTCCATCCCGATTTGTCGGAGTGGGACTTCATCGAGCTCCAGCCCTCGAACAAGCGCGTGCGCGCCTTTCGTTGCGAAGATGCGGCTAAGGCGATCCCTCGCATCAGCGAGGTCGCCGAAGTCGATCTGGTCAAGCTGAGATCACGGCGGGTGAAGCCGTCGGATGCGGTGCTTTATCTTAAGGCCACCTACATGCGTGCCGATGACCCCGGCCGCGACGCACAGGCGGCTGTCGATGGCAAGCTGCTCGATACGGGCATAGTGGACGAGGACGGCAAGGGTCCGTCAGCCAGCGAGCTGACCGCTTTGCTTCGGCCCGCAGGGCGAGGGCCGTAATACCCTGAGGTCGACGAAGCCGGCTGTGGGCGCACGCAGTACGGACGAATTAGTAGAAGGGCGCTCATAAGCTGCGGAATTTCCCCTTAGTAAAGAGGGGCGTCCTGGACCACTTGTCTGGCCTCGCCGATCCATCTTAGGCTGGTCGTCCGAGGACATGTTCCGCGGTGACATGGGATGTCGGGGGCTGAGATGTCTTCAGGAACGGTCCAAGCCGAGCAGTCCTCCCAGGCTGATGTAGCTGCCGAGCCAACGCTCGATTCCATCGCCAGCGAGGTACTCGGCTTTTTCGAGCACACGGCTGGGGCTGCCCAGGCCCAGCTGGCCGGCGGCTACCGGCCATCAGCCGATGTGTTCGCCTCGCCGAGCTTCTCGAACTCCGCCGAGAGGACGGCGAACCTGTCGCGGATCACCAGCGCGGTGAAGGGCGATCTACATCAGAGCCAATTAGAGCCGGCGATCGCCAGGTTGACCGTGATCGACGAGGCCGACCGTCTACAAACCATCTACATAACGCGCACGACGCCCCCTGGGCCTGCGCCAGCCGGAATTCTCGTCGCGAGCTACAGGTCTCCTATCGGACAGTTGGCTTCGGTCGATGTCGGAGATGATCGCGATGTGATTGTGCGCGGCGAGCCGCGCAGCTTCGAAATCGTCAGCCGGGCCAACCTGAAGCCTATACACGACGGCGGCCTGTGGGATTCCGTGCCCACAGAGTTCCGTCGGTCACGCGCAGGCAACGTCACAATCAGGTCACTTCGGGCCCTGCTGGCACCGCAGGCTGCCACGCCGGTGTCAAAGGACGGTTCTGCCCTGCTGGCAGAGCAGCTCTGCGGGGACTGGGACGAGCCTAACGTTCTCGAAGGCATCCGGCGCGGCGTTATCGACAAGATGGGCCTGCGGGACCGACCGACGCTGGACGCGCGCCAGGACGCCATCTTCCGGTTGCCGCTGGACAGCAAGCTGTTTGTCGTCGGCCCGCCTGGGAGCGGAAAGACGACGACGCTGGTGAAGCGGCTCGGCACGAAGCTCGCCCTCGAATATCCCGAGCGCGGCGAGGAGGCCGCGGTGGCACGCAGCGCCGCCGGGCGTGACGGACATCCTGGCAGCTGGGTGTTCTTCACGCCTACCGACCTCCTCAAGCAATATCTCAAGGAAGCATTCGCCAAGGAACAGGTCCCGGCGTCCGAGCGCCTCATGAAAACCTGGACCGACTACCGGCGCGACCTCGCGCGCAACAAGCTCAGCATCCTCACCACGCCCAACGTTCGCGGCGCCGTGCTGCGCGAGCACGTTTCCATCCTGCTGTCCGAGGCCGACAAAGACCAGGCGGGATGGTTCGACGACTTTATGGCGTGGCTCAGGCAAGCCGTTTGGGCAGAATGCGCCATCCAGGCCGATCGCCTCGTCGGCCATGGATCGCCGGAGATTGCGAGGATGGGCGGCTCGCTCTCGCTCATGCTGCAGGGTTCTACGGGCGACATCCTCGCCGAGGCCGTTGAACTCGATCGGGCGACAGCGGACGCCGCGCCAATGGCTGAGCGGATCCGGGCTGACGTGGACACGCAGCTCGAGCGTGCCTTCGCACGGCACTTACCGGCAGATCCGGGGCTGTTGACAGATCTCCTCGCCTTCGTCTCGGGCCTGAGCGTGGCAGACGATGTCGCGGATAGCGATGATGATGAGCCTGAGGACGAAGATGAGGAGCGCCCCATCGGCCGTCGGCCCAATCCGCGCATGGCCTTCGAGGTCTACCGTAAGACGATGCGCGCCAAGGCCGTGGCTCTGGCGCGCGGCAGGCCGCTTCGCAAGACGACTGTGAGCGCCCAGGTCGCCGATTGGATGGGCGCGCGCGTCCCGTTGGACGCCGAGTTGCTGGCGGTCGGCGAGCGGCTCCTCGCAGCCACCGCGCTGCGCTGGTTCGCGAACCTTCTTCCCCGGTTCGTTGCCAACATCCCCAGGCTCTACCGGCGGTTCCGCCGGGAGCGACAGGCCGAGGGTCGCTGGTACCGTCCGAGCGGATTCGCAGCGCTCGACCTCTGCCCGGCCGAGGTCGACCTTCTAATCCTGGCCGTGCTGCGGTCAGGCAACGCGCTAATCGCCAACAGGCGCGTCGCGCAGCGGCTGGAGGGCGGGCGCTTCGGTGCCCTGGTCGCCATTAGGGATCTCTGGCGCAACCAAGTGGTGGTCGACGAGGCGACAGACTTTTCACCGCTGCAGATCGCCTGCATGCTGGAGATGTGCGATCCGGCGGTCGGCTCCTTCACCGCATGCGGCGACTTCAACCAGCGGATTACGAATTGGGGCGTCCGTTCCGAGGACGCCTTCCGATGGGCCGTGCCGCGCCTGGATGTCAGGCGCATGGATGTGACCTACCGGCATTCGCGTCAGCTCGTCGAGCTGGCCCACGCGATCGCCGCTTTGAATGATGTTCGCTCATCCGCCGTGCTGCCGGCCGACATCGCGACGGAGGGCGTCAGCCCGGTGCTCGCGTATGGCGTAAGTCAAGCCGACGAAATCGCGTGGCTTGCCGCCCGCATCATGGAGATCGAGCGACTGACGCGTCGTCTCCCGTCGATAGCGGTGCTGGTTGGTTCCGAGGACCAAGTTTCGCCGTTGGCGACAGCACTGGGAGAGGCATTGGAGGCGCAGAACATCCAGGTGAGCGCTATTCCACAAGGTCTGGTCGTCGGCCAAGAAACGGCTGTCCGCGTCTTTTCGGTTCAGCACATTAAGGGGCTGGAATTCGAGGCAGTCTTCTTCACTCGGGTTGATGAACTTGCATGGAGCGAGCCAGATTTGTTCGATAAGTTCCTCTACGTTGGGGCGACACGGGCCGCTACCTATCTGGGCGTTACTTGCGCAGCTTCCACCCTGCCCGAGCGCCTGGAAGGCCTTTCCTCGTTGTTCGGCTCGGATTGGTCCCTCGATCGGCCGCTGGTATGACCCTCGTCGGTCGCACAGGCAGGGGCAAATCGCTGTCATATGCGTCATAGACTACGAACGACGGCGCCCTCGTGGTCTCGACGCCTTCGGTCACCTTTAGTCTTCGCTTGGCGTGCAATTTGGGCGTAGCTGCTCGCGAGAAGCCCGGCGCGTCGCGGCGGAGGAGCGGGGCTCTTCGCAAGTAGCCGCTTCGCATCGGGCCTTGTAGGGCCGCACTCAACCCGAAGTCCGGCTCTTTGAGTTCGGCCATCCGACTAGCAGGTTGGCGCTCGCCTGCGGCAGGCCGTCCCAGGGAGTCCCGAGCGCCTTCCTTATTCGTGCCCGCTACTCGGGACCGGCCGTTAAGCCATTCAAGGCGACTGGACACCGCCAAATACCCTCCGAACCACTCAGTCGAGCGGTGTTAACATATTGAAGTGCTTGGATATGAGTTGCCGCGAAAATGGGTTTTTGGAGGTGTCCGACTGTCACATCAGGGCATACCCCCGCGTGACGTCACTTCGGCGGGCGCCTGAGTCGTC
>CAXUMV010000018.1:17724-18557 GCA_964252065.1 uncultured Lichenihabitans sp. | reverse complement strand
GCCGCGCTGCAGTCGCATGCCGAGCTCGCGGATCTTGGACATCGGCACGTCCATGTAGTGCTGGTCCATGGCCCGGCCGAGGATGTGCTGGGAGTGCTCGGCCACCTGCCGCGAACGACGGCGCAGCATGGCGTTGGTCTCCGGCGAGCGGTAGGCCGACATCACCATGATGGGCTGCTGCGAGCCCGACTCCCGGTACACCTGCCAGACGACGTCGAAGAGGCTCGGGTCCATGTGCGTCGGCTCGTTCCTGCGCCAGTCGCGCAGGAACCAGTTCAGCTTGTCGAGCGCCGCCTGGTCGTACTGGCCGTCGACCAGGAAGGTCGCCGTGATGGTCTCGTGGGTATGGGCGTGCACCAGAGAGAGGGTGCGCGTATCGCCGTTGGCGATGGCGCTCTGGGTCGAGGCCGGCACCAGGGCGGCGACGGCTGCGGCCGCAAGCCCGATGACCCAGCCCCAGCTTGTGGCTCCGGACGTCATCGAGGTCGAGCGCGGTTTTCTCAAAATCGATGCCTTGCTGGTTTCTGGACACCCGTGGCCTGTCGGACACGGACTCCATGCGAAGCGAAGTTTTCGCGGTTAACCGTTAATGGACCGTGAGGCCGGCGGTCCGATCTGTCTCCCCCAAGGGTCTAATCGTCTCCATAACGGCACAGCTTGGAAAAAAGAAGCGCCTAATCGCCGTCCGGCCCCAGCCGTGGCAAGGCGGCCACAGGCGCGGTACCGCGGTCAGCGCGGCGGAATCGATGGCGGATCGAAACCGGACCCTCCACCGGCCTATCTTTGTGAAGGTCATCGCGCCCCGGTCAGACCGATGGATCGCCACGCCTTCG
>CAXUMV010000018.1:9462-17714 GCA_964252065.1 uncultured Lichenihabitans sp. | reverse complement strand
CGTCGCGAGCCGAAGGCGTGGCGATCCAAAAGGGGGAGCCCGCTGATCCACCTCGGCCGCGCACGCGTCGGACCGATGGATCGCCACGCCTTCGGCTCGCGATGGCGACCCCGGATCGGTCGAGGGTTTAAACAGACCCTTACTGGACCACGGTAGCCGGGCCGGCCGAGGCCCGGGTCGCGGGCTTGGCCTGGGACAGCCGGGCGCCGTCGAGCAGCCCGAGGGCGGCCTTCACCTTGCCGGCGTAGCCGTAGACGTCGCTGCTGAGCTGGACGCCGGTGTCGTCGACGGCGGCCGTGAAGTAGGTGATCAGGATCGGCAGCGGCTTGGGCAGGTTGATGGTCCGCTCCTGGCCGCCGATCATCCGGCGGACGCGCGCCTCCGACCATCCGTTCTCGCGCCCGAGCACGGCTTCGGCGAAGCTGAAGGGCTGGTCGACGCGCACGCAGCCGTGGCTCAGCGCCCGCATCGAGCGGCCGAAATAGCTGCGTGCGTTGGTGTCGTGCAGGTAGACCGAGTGGCTGTTGGGGAACATGAACTTGATCCGCCCGAGCGCATTGCCGTCCCCCGGCGGCTGGCGGACGTAGGTTGTGCCGTCGCGCTCCACCACCTCATAGCCGTGGTCGGCGAAATAGTTGGGATCGGAGGCGAGCTTGGGCATCATCTCGTTCTTGATGATGGACAGCGGCACGTTCCAGTAGGGGTTCACGATGATGAACCGCATCTGCTCGGCGAAGACGGGGGTCGGCTTGTCGGGCTGGCCCACGACGACGCGGGTTTCGTGCGCGACCGACCCCTCGCGGAACACGCGCGCCGTATAGGCCGGGATGTTGACCTCGACCCGGTCGGGAGCCGTCTCGCGCGGCATCCAGCGCCAGAACTCCATGTTGGCGACGATGTCGGCCTCGAGCGCCTCCGGGTTGCCGCCCGACAGTGCCGCGACCGTGCGGGCCGTCAGGAGGCCGGACGCCGGCATGCGGTGCGCGCGCTGGAAGTCGGCGACCGCATCGGCCACCTCGTCGTCGTAGACGAGCGGCTGGGCGTCCGGGTCATCGGCCGCGATGTCGAGCCCGAAGCGGGCGCGGACCAGCGGCACGCGCGGATCGCGCATGCCGGGCTTCAGCACGGGTCCGTAGGGGATGCGCACCTGCGCCGTGCCCTCGGCCGCCTGGCGCAGCTCGGCGAGCTTGTCGCGCAGCGCCGCATAGCCGGGCTGGGGCGGGTTGAAGTCCCGCAGGGCCTCGCCCGCATCGGGGGCCGCCGGAACGCGACCCAGGTCGATGAGGCCGCCGATCCTGGCGACGTTGACGCGCGAGCCCCTGGCCTGGCGTGCATAGGCGAGCACGGCCTCCGACAGCCCGAGCTCCGCCCTGGCGAGGGCCGCGGCATCGCCGTCGCGCGGGGCCGGCACGGTGAAGCGGGCAAGGTCCAGGCCGTCCTCGGCGGCGCGGTCGAGCCGGGCCATGGCGGCCCGCGCCGCGGGATTGAGACGGCCGTCGGCGACCCAGAGCGGCGCATGGGCCCGGGCGCCGTAGACCGCGGCGATCGCCTCGCGCTGGGCCTTGCGGTCGCTCGCCTGGGCGGGCGTCTCGCCCGGCACGGCTTCGGCCGGGAACGCGGCAAGGACGGTGGCCAGGCCGGCGGGGTCGAGGCCGGGGCCGGCCACGGGCGGAGCCGCGGTCGCGACCGCAGGCGGGGACGCCGGGGCCGCGGCGGGCGGCGGGGCCACGGGCGGCAAGGCTTGGAGGGCTGCCGAGGATGGGCCGGCGACCGGCGGCGGCGCGGGCGCCGGCTCCGCCGCGAGCTTCGGGGTCTCGGCGGGAGCGTCGTAGGAGAGCGCCGGCGGCACGGACACGGGCCGCGCCGGCCGCACGGCGGGCTGCGCCACCGCGTTCGTGACGTCGGGATCGGGCGACAGGACGACGACGGCGGCCGGGAGCTCGGGGAGGCCCATGCGCTGGTAGAAGGCGCCCTCGTCCGCCCCGTCGGGCAGCGAGGGCCGGTCGGCCTGCGGCAGACGGGGCTCGAGCCACGGCCGGTCGAGCTGCTGGCCCGCGGCCACACCCGTCCACCCCACCAGGGCCGCCACGACCGTCAGCGACGTCGCCCGCATCACACGCACACGCATCGTGGCTCCCACATCAGGCCGGCCGGCGCGCGGCACCGCCGCGCGGGAATGTTGCCCGTCCCCGCTCAATGGGGACGGGGTCGGTCCGAAAGCAATCGCGGGACCGAGCTCGCCGCGCATTCCGCCGGGCCGTTGCGCCGGGGTGACAAGCCGGACGCGCCACAGAGGTCAGGCGGCGGCTTCGTCGCCCTCGCCCTCGGCGCTGCCGAGCCCGAAATCCTTCATCTTGCGGTAGAGCGTTGAGCGGCCGATACCGAGCTTGCGCGCCATCTCCGACATCTGCCCACGATAGTAGGTCGTGGCGAAGCGGATCAGCTCGGCTTCCATGTCGTCCATGCGCCGCACGTCCCCGTTCTCGTCGAGCAGGCGCACGACGTTGGGGTCGCGCACCTCCACGCGGACGATCTCGCGGTCCGGCGCGCGGGGGACGGCCGGCATGGCGGGCGGGATGCGGACGTCGAAGCCGTCGACCTGGGCTGCGATCTGCGGGAACTCGATGACGGTCAGCTCGTCGGTATCGGCCAGCACGACGGCCCGGAACATGGCGTTTTCGAGCTGGCGCACGTTGCCCGGCCAGTCATAGGCGCCGAGCAGCGACAGCGCCTCGGCCCCGATGCCGCGCAGGCGCTTGCCCTCCTCCGCCGCGAAACGCGCCAGGAAGCGGCGGGCGATGTCCGGGACGTCCTGCCGCCGCGCGCGCAGCGGGGGAATGGTCATGGGGAAGACGTTGAGGCGGTAGTAGAGGTCCTCACGGAAGCGGCCCTGCTTCACGAGCTCGATCAGGTTCTGGTTGGTCGCCGAGATGAGGCGGATGTCGACCCGCACCGAGCGCCGGGCGCCCACGGGGTCGACCTCGCCCTCCTGCAGGGCGCGCAGCAGCTTGACCTGCGTCTCGAGCGGCAGCTCGCCGATCTCGTCGAGGAACAGCGTCCCGCCATTCGCCTCGACGAACTTGCCGGCATGTTTCTCGGTGGCGCCCGTGAAGGCGCCCTTCTCGTGGCCGAACAGGATGGATTCCACGAGGTTCTCGGGCAGCGCGCCGCAGTTCACCGTGACGAACGGCTTGCCGCGGCGGTCGGAGGAGCCCTGGATGGCCCGGGCCATCAGCTCCTTGCCGACCCCCGATTCACCCTCGATCAGCACGGGGATCGTCGACTTTGCGGCCCGCTCGCCGAGCCGGATGACGCGGCTCATCTCCTCGCTGCGGGTCGTCACGTCCTTGAATGTGACGGCGCCGCTGGCCCGGCGCGTCATGCGCCTGACCTCGATCTCGAGGGCATCGAACCGAAGCGTGTTCTTGATGGAGACGGACAGCCGCTCGGCGCCGACCGGCTTCACCACGAAGTCGAGCGCGCCCGCGCGCATCGCGGCGATCACCGCGTCTATCGAGCCGTGCGCCGTCTGCACGATGACCGGCACCCCGATGCCGGCCTCCCGGAGCCTCGCCAGCACCGCCATGCCGTCGACCTCGGGCATCATGAGGTCGAGGATCAGGAGATCGATGCCGGCCCCGTCCGGGCCGGACAGGCGCTCCAGCGCCGCGGCGCCGCCGTCCACCGTCTCCACCTCGTAGCCGAAGCGGCGCACCATCGCTTCCAGCAAGCGACGCTGGACCGGGTCGTCGTCGGCGATCAGGATTGTGGACGTCATGGACCCTCGGCGCCGGCCGGTCTCGGCCGCTTGCTGCCAAGGTGGGGGAGGACGGTAAATGCGGGCTTAACAGCGGCCGGAGGGCCGCCCTGCCCCGGGGGACTGCGGCATGCGGGCACCCTGGCCCCGCGGCGTCTGGCCGGCAGGCCGCCGGCCGGGCTAGACTACGCCATGTGACGAGGCTGGAGGGTTGTCCGCCGTCCCGCCCATCAATCTTCGAAGGCCGATCCCCGATCATGTCCTGGCGTGCCCGATCTCCCCTCCTCCGCAGACTCGCCAGCCTATGCGGCCGACCTCGACACGGCCGCGGCCGACGCCGCGGCGTTCGCGGCGCGCTACGAAGGCAAGCTCGCCGCCCTGCTGGCGGGGCCGGAGGGCGGCGCCGCGCTGCACGAGGCGATCGTCGCCTACGAGGCGCTGGACGACCGCCTCGGGCGGGTCATGGCCTATGCGAGCCTGATCTTCACCGGCGACACGGGCGACCCCGTCCGCGCCAAGTTCTACGGCGACGCCCAGGAACGGGTGACCGCCATCTCGACGGCGCTCCTGTTCTTCACCCTCGAGCTCAACCGCCTGGATGATGCGGCCCTCGACGCGCAGGCCGCCATCCCTCCGCTCAGCCGCTACCGGCCCTGGCTCGACGACCTGCGGCGGGACAAGCCCTTCCAGCTCGACGACCGGCTGGAGCGGCTGTTCCTCGAAAAGTCCGTGACCGGCCGCGGCGCCTGGAACCGCCTCTTCGACGAGACGATCACGGCGCTCCGCTTCGAGGTCGGGGGCGAGCAGCTGACGCTCGAGCCCGTGCTGAACCGCCTGCAGGACCCGGCCGCCGAGGTCCGCCGTGCCGCCGCCGAGGCGCTGTCCAAGACGCTGGGCGAGAATGCGCGGACCTTCACGCTGATCACCAACGTGCTGGCGAAAGACCTCGACATCGCCAACAGCTGGCGCGGCTTCGCCGATATCGCGGGCAGCCGCCACCTGTCGAACCGGGTCGAGCCCGAGGTGGTCGAGGCCCTGGCCAGCGCCGTCATGGCCGCCTGCCCGCGCCTCTCCCACCGCTACTATCGCCTCAAGGCGCGCTGGTTCGGGCGGGACACGCTCGACCACTGGGACCGCAACGCCCCGCTGCCGAACGTGCCACAGACGGTGCTGAGCTGGGCCGAGGCGCGCCGCACCGTGCTCGAGGCCTATCGCGGCTTCTCCCCGACGATGGCGGGGATTGCCCAGCGCTTCTTCGACGAGCGCTGGATCGATGCCGGGGTGCGGCCCGGCAAGGCGCCGGGCGCCTTCGCCCATCCCACCGTCCCGAGCGCCCACCCTTACGTGCTGCTGAACTACCAGGGCCGGCCGCGCGACGTCATGACCCTCGCCCACGAGCTCGGCCACGGCGTCCACCAGGTGCTGGCAGCCCCCCAGGGGGCGCTGATGGCCCAGACCCCGCTGACGCTCGCCGAGACGGCCTCCGTGTTCGGCGAGATGCTGACCTTCCGGTCGCTGATCGCCCAGGCGCCGGACCCCAAGACCCGCTTCGCGCTGATCGCGATGAAGGTCGAGGACATGCTGAACACCGTCGTGCGGCAGATCGCGTTCTATCAGTTCGAACGCGCCGTGCATCTCGAGCGCAAGACGGGCGAGCTGACCTCGACGCGCATCGGCGAGCTGTGGCTCGCCGTGCAGGCCGAGAGCCTCGGCGACGCGATCCGCCTCAGGCCCGGCTACGAGACCTTCTGGGCCTACGTACCGCATTTCGTGCACTCGCCCTTCTACGTCTACGCCTATGCGTTCGGCGACTGCCTCGTGAACTCGCTCTACGGCGTCTACGAGAAGACCCCGGCGGGCTTTGCCGAGCGCTATTTCGCGATGCTGTCGGCGGGCGGCTCCAGGCCCTATGGCGAGCTGCTGGCCCCCTTCGGGCTCGATGCCCGGGATCCCGCCTTCTGGCAGATCGGGCTGTCCGTCATCGAGGGCATGATCGACGAGCTGGAGGCGACCGCCGTCGGCTGAGCGGACCCGCGCCGGCCCGGCTGTCGCCCCGCGACAAATCGGCGGCGGCCTCGACAAGGGCCGGGCTCCTCCGCATCTAGAAGCGTAAGCGTGGCAACGTCCCCGCGGACCCGACGAGACCCCGCATGAGCAACAGCGAACGCAACCGCCTCTCCGCTCGCGCGGCACGCTACGCGCGGGTCGGCGCCAATGTCGGCGGGGTCGCGGCGCGCATGGCCGGCGCGCGGCTGTTCGGGGCCGAGACGAGCGGCAACGCCGTGGCGCTGATGAGCGCGCTCGGCACGCTCAAGGGGCCGATCATGAAGATGGCGCAGCTCTTTGCCACCATTCCCGACGCCTTGCCGCCCGAATATGCCGATGCGCTGCAGAAGCTGCAGAGCGACGCGCCCCCCATGGGCGCGGCCTTCGTCAAGCGCCGCATGCAGGCCGAGCTCGGGACGGGCTGGGAGGCTCGATTCCGCGCCTTCGATCTCAAGCCCGCGGCGGCCGCCTCCCTTGGGCAGGTCCATCGGGCCGTCGCCCTCGATGGCCGCGCGCTCGCCTGCAAGCTCCAGTATCCGGACATGGCCTCGGCGGTCGAGGCCGACCTGTCGCAGCTCGACGTGCTGTTTTCCATCCATCGCCGCATGCAGCCCGCGGTCGACCTGCGGGAGGCCGTGACCGAGATTGGCGAGCGCCTGCGCGAGGAGCTGCAATACCGCCGGGAGGCCCGGCACGCGGCCCTCTACCGCCTGATGCTGCAAGACACGCCCGAGATCACCGTCCCGACCGTGGAGGACAGCCTGACCACCGACCGGCTGCTCACGATGGGTTGGCTTGAGGGGCGCAAGCTACTCGACTTCGTGGGGGCCGATCTTGCGACGCGCAACCGCATCGGCGAAGCGATGTTCAAGGCCTGGTGGTTCCCCTTCAGCCATTACGGGGTGATCCACGGCGATCCGCATTTCGGCAACTACACGGTGCGCTCGGCGGCCTCGGACCCGTCGGTGCTCAATGGCATCAACCTGCTCGATTTCGGCTGCATCCGCGTCTTCCCGCCCCGCTTCGTGGGCGGGGTCGTCGACCTCTACCACGGGCTGCTCGAGAACGACCGGGAGCGGGTAGTCCACGCCTACGAAACCTGGGGGTTCCATGGCCTGACGAGGGAGCTGATCGACGTCCTCAACATCTGGGCGCGCTTCATCTACGGCCCGATCCTCGACGACCGCGTGCGCACCATCGCGGACGGGATCGAGCCGGGCCATTACGGCCGCAAGGAGGCCTACCGGGTCCACCAGTCCCTGAAGCAGCTCGGCCCCGTGCGCGTGCCCCGCGAGTTCGTGTTCATGGACCGCGCGGCGGTCGGGCTCGGCAGCGTGTTCCTGCACCTGCGGGCGGAGATGAACTACTTCAAGATGTTCAACGAGCAGATCAACGGCTTCGCACTCGAGGCCATGGCGGCCCGGCAGGCCGGGGCCCTCAAGGCCGTGGGACTGGATACCGAAAAGTAACGGCGGGCTCCTAGCCTCTACAGGCGGGTTCGACCGCGAGGGTGCGACGGCCGTGCCGAGCTTGTTGCGGTTCCTTGTCGTGCTCGCCGTGCTGGCCGCGGTGGTGTTCAGCGCCATGGAGGCGCTCGTCGCCTTCGTCCACGTGACGCCGCGCACCATGGAGCAGCCGATCCCACCCGCAAGGCTCCGATGACCCCCGCCCGGCTGATCGCCCTCTTCCTCGACATGATGGCCGCCGAACGTGGGGCTGCGGCCAACACGCTGCAGGCCTATCGCCGCGACCTCGACGATTATGCGCGCTTCCTCGCGGACGGCGCCGTTCCGGTCCTGTCGGCGACCACCGCCCACCAGACCGCCTTCCTGGCCGACTGCGCGGCCCGGGGCCTGAAGCCCGCGTCGGCGGCGCGCCGCCTGTCCGCGGTCCGCCAGTTCCATCGCTTCCTGTTCGCCGAAGGCCATCGCGGCGACGATCCGACCGCGATCGTGACGGGACCCAAGCGCGGGCGGGTGCTGCCCAAGATCCTGAGCATCGCGGAGGTCGACCGCCTGCTCGCGACGACGGCCGAGGGCCTCGAGGATGCGGCCCGGCCCTGGGGCGAGCGCTGGCGGGCCGCGCGGCTGCATGCCCTGCTCGAGCTTCTCTACGGCACGGGGCTGCGCGTGTCCGAGCTCGTGGCGCTGCCCGTTGCCGCGGCCAGGCTCGCGGCGGACACCGGCGACATCCTGCTCGCCATCAAGGGCAAGGGCGGACGCGAGCGCCTCGTCCCCCTCTCGCAGCCCGCCAAGGCCGCGATCCTGCGCTACCGGGCGATCCGGGCCGAGCGGCCGGCGGGCGCCGTCCCGAGCCCCTGGCTGTTCCCCGCCGATAGCGACAGCGGCCACCTCACCCGGCAGGCGTTCGCGCGCGACCTCAACCACCCGCGCAACGAAGCGGTGCTGCCGAACGGCGACGTCGTCGGCCACTTGTCGGGTCTGCGGAA
>CAXUMV010000018.1:0-9452 GCA_964252065.1 uncultured Lichenihabitans sp. | reverse complement strand
CGCGCGCGACCTCAAGGGCGCGGCCGCCGCGGCCGGCATCGCGTCCGCGCGGATCAGCCCGCACGTGCTGCGCCATGCCTTCGCCAGCCATCTCCTGCACAACGGCGCCGATCTTCGCGTCGTGCAGGAGCTGCTCGGCCATGCCGACATCGCGACGACCCAGATCTACACCCATCTCCTGGACGACCGGGTGGCCGCCATGGTCCGCGACTTGCACCCGCTGAACGATGCGGTCCCCTGATCCCTTCCTGCCGCCGCCCGGCTTCGTGGAGCTCGGGCAGGCGGACGGCCTTCTGATCGACCTGCGCTATGCCTCGGCGGACAACATCATGGGCCGGAACCTCTACGGCGCCTTCGACACGCTGCTCCTGCACGCGGTCGCGGCCGCCAAGCTGCGGGAGGCGGCCCGGCTGCTGGCCGCGCGGCGGCCCGACCTCAGGCTTCTGGTGTTCGACGGCCTGCGGCCGAACCGCATCCAGCGCGTGTTCTGGGACGAGGTCCGCGGCACGCCCCGGCAGCCCTACGTCGCCGACCCCGCGATCGGCTCCCTGCACGGCTTCGGCTTCGCGGTGGATCTCTCGCTCGCCGATGCGGGCGGACGCGAGCTCGACATGGGCACGCCATTCGACGACTTCACCCCGCTGGCCGAGCCGCGGCGCGAGCAGGCGTTCCTGGCCGAGGGCCGGCTGACGCGGGAGCAGGTCGAAGGCCGGGTCCTGCTGCGGCAGGTGATGGAGGGCGCAGGCTTCCTCCCCCTGCCGATCGAGTGGTGGCATTTCGATGCGCTGCCGGCCGACGAGGTCCGGCATCGCTACCCGCTGGTGGAATGATGGCCGCCGGCCGGCGGATTAAGCTTTCGTCATGTCCCGGGTTGCGGCTTTTTTCCGCCACATCCGCCCCTATCCTGCACGCCCATTGATCCGGGCCCCTCTGGCGCCGGGCTTCGCCGAACATCGGCGGGGACGGCGCGATGTCGGATCAGGTTGCGCGAGAGCCGGGAACTGTCCGGCTCGCCGCGGCGTCCTGTCCGGGTCCGGCTCATGCTCCCCCTGAAAGGACGACCGCGGTCACCCCTTCGCGCGACAGCGTTCAACCAGGAGGATGTCTTGCCTGCTCTGCCCCACACCGCCCGCCCTACCCGTTCCGACGCCCAGGCCGCGGCCGCGATCCGCACCGCCGACCTCATGCAGGCCATGGTGGCCGCCTATGCGCTGATGGCCCATGCGGATGGCGAGGCCGCGAGCGCCGAGCGCCGTCGCATGCTGTCGATCCTGCGCGAGAACCGGGCGATGAGCATCTTCTCGCGCGAGGAGCTCGTCCGCGAGATGGCCGAGCACGAGGCCAATTACCGCTACGATCCGGAAGTGGCCCAGGAGATCGCGCGCGAGAAGCTCGCGCTGGTCAACGGACAGCCCCGCGCCACCCGCCAGATCGTCGAGGCGTGCCGCGACTTGATCCCGGCGGACGGGGTCGCCCATCCCGCCGAGTACAGGGCGCTGGCCGCCATCAAGGCCTTGCTCGGAACCGAGGGGGAGGCGGGCTCGTTCGATGGTGCACGAGGCGCGGTGGCCTGGCGATGAGCCTGCCCGTTCCGGGAGCCGTGATGACCGATCCCCGTGAGGAGGAAGCCGCGGCCTGGGATGCCCGGGTGACCCGGGCCCTGTCCCACGGCCCCAAGCGCCTCCAGGGGGCGGTGGGATGGCTCCTCGAGCCGTCCCGGCGCTGGGTGCGGTTGCCGGCCGGCGTCCTGCTCGTGCTGGGATCGTTTCTGGCGATCCTGCCGGTCTTCGGGCTCTGGATGCTGCCGCTCGGCCTGGCGCTGATCGGCGAAGACGTGCCGCCGCTGAAGGCTTGGCTGGAGCGCATGGCGAGGCGGACCGAAACGCTCTGGCGGCGCTGGCGGCGGACGACCTGACCGTCCGGACTGGTGCCGCGTACGCGGCAACGGCGCCGGGGTTGGGGTATACAAAGCTGCATTCAGGTGGATCGGCGGTCAATTGCCGTGTCGTCTTCGCGAGCGCAGCGAAGCGATCCATGGCCGGGCAGCCCCGCCCAGGCATGGATCGCCACGGCGCTTCGCGCCTCGCGATGACGGACATCGGCGCCGTGCTTGACGAGGCAGGCCAACCCTCCTACTCACACGAGCGATCCCGCAAGGGAGCGAACTCCGTCTCCGGCCCTTTGCGGGCGAGACGCACGTCCGGCAGCGCATGGCGCCCCCGGGCGCGTTTTTCGTTGGGGCCTCGCTGAAGGACGGGTGGCATGTTCGAAAGCCTTTCGGAAAAACTCTCCGGCATCTTCGATGGGCTCACCCGCCGGGGGGCGCTGAGCGAAGCCGACGTCACGGCGTCGATGCGGGAGGTGCGCCGCGCCCTCCTCGAGGCCGACGTCGCGCTCGAGGTCGTGCGCTCCTTCACCGACAAGGTGCGCGACCGGGCCGTCGGGGCCAACGTCGTCAAATCGGTGACGCCGGGCCAGATGGTGGTCAAGATCGTCAACGACGTGCTGGTGGAGACGCTCGGCGCCGAGGCCGAGCCGATCAGCCTGGAGGCCGCCCCGCCGGTCGCCATCATGATGGTCGGCCTGCAGGGCGCCGGCAAGACCACCACCACGGCCAAGATCGCCAAGCGCCTCGCCGAGCGGCAGAAGAAGCGCGTGCTGATGGCCTCGCTCGACGTCAAGCGGCCGGCCGCGCAGGAGCAGCTCGCCGTGCTCGGCCGGCAGGTCGGCATCGACACCCTGCCCATCGTCTCCGGCCAGACCCCCGTGCAGATCGCCCGGCGCGCCGAGGAGGCCGCCCGCCTGCAGGGCTACGACGTCGTGATGCTCGACACCGCCGGCCGCACCCACATCGACGACGCGCTCATGGCCGAGATGGCGGAGATCAAGGCCGCGGCCCGCCCGCACGAGATCCTGCTCGTCGCCGACAGCCTGACCGGCCAGGACGCCGTCAACCTCGCCCGTTCCTTCAACGAGCGGGTGGCGATCACCGGCATCGTGCTGACCCGTGTCGACGGCGACGGGCGCGGGGGCGCGGCGCTCTCCATGCGCAGCGTCACCGGCAAGCCGATCAAGCTGCTCGGCACCGGCGAGAAGATGGATGCGCTCGAGGATTTCCACCCCGCGCGCATCGCCAACCGCATCCTGGGGATGGGCGACATCGTCTCGCTGGTCGAGAAGGCGGCCGAGACCATCGATGCCGAAAAGGCGATGCGGGTCGCCGAGAAGATGCGCAAGGGCCGCTTCGACCTCGACGACCTGTCCGACCAGCTCGCCCAGGTGGAGAAGCTCGGCGGCATGGGCGGCATCATGGGGATGCTGCCCGGCATGGGGAAGATCAAGGAGCAGATGGCGGCCGCCAACATCGACGAGCGGATGATCAAGCGCCAGCGCGCGATCATCTCGTCCATGACGGCCTCCGAGCGGCGCAACCCGGACATCCTCAAGGCCTCGCGCAAGAAGCGCATCGCGGCGGGCGCCGGGATGCGGGTCGAGGACGTCAACCGGCTGCTGAAGCAGCACCGTCAGATGGCCGACATGATGAAGCAGCTCGGCGGGGCGGCGGGCGGCAAGCGCGGCGCGCTCGGCAAGATGGCCGGCATGTTCGGCATGGGCGGCGGCAATCCCTTGGCCGGCATGGCGCCGCCGAGCCCCGACCAGATGGCCCAGCTCGAAGCCATGGGCAAGAAGATGGGCGGGGGCGCCCTGCCCCCCATGCCGCCGGGCCTCGGCGGCGGGGCCGTGCCTCGCCTGCCAGGACTCGGGGGAAGCAAGCTGCCCGGGCTCGGGGGCGGCGGCTTCAACCCGTTCGGAGGCAGGAAGAAATGAGCTACGCGCCTCTCACCTCGGACGTGTTCGACGTGTTCAACGCCATCCGCGAGCGGCTGAAGGACGCCGACATCCATTTCTCGACGACAAGCTACCGCGACGACGCCATTTCGCTCCTGGTCAACGTGCCGGGCGAATACTGGGAGATCGACGTGCTCCGGGACGGGTCGGTCGACGTCGAGGTCTATGCCTCGCGCGGCATCAGCGACGACCCGCTGGGCGCCATCGACGCCCTCATCTCACGTGAAACCGACCAGACCACCCCCGAAAGGACCTGACCGCCATGGCTCTGAAAATCCGTCTGTCCCGCTGGGGCGCCAAGAAGCGCCCCGTCTACCGCATCGTGGTGGCCGACGCCCGGGCGCCGCGAGACGGCCGCTTCATCGAGAACCTCGGCACCTACGATCCCCTCAAGGCCAAGGAGGATGCGACCCGCCTGACCCTCAACGGCGACAAGGCGCAGGCCTGGATCGCCAAGGGCGCCCAGCCGACCGACCGCGTGCTGCGCCTGCTGGCCGCCGTGGGCGTCGGCGAGGTGCCGGCGCGCAACAACCCGCAGAAGGCCAAGCCGAAGAAGAAGGCGCAGGAGCGCGCCGCCGAGGCCGAGAAGCTGGCCGCCGCCGCCGCGCCCGCCGCGGCGTGAGCATGCGGGCGGAGGGAACCCGCCCGGCATCCCGCTCATTAAATCGGCATTCGTCCTGGAGGAAGATGCGATGAGCGAAGGCTTTCCGTCGATGACGGCACTGCTCGGGTTGCTGGCGATCGCCGGCTACCAGAACAAGGACAAGCTGTCCGAGTGGCTCGGCGGCAATCACGCCGCTGTGGCGCCGGCCGGCGGCGGCAGCGTGCCGTCGGTGCCGGCCGGGCAGGCGGGGGGCGCCCCCGGCCTGGGCGGGCTGCTGAGCGGCCTCACGGGCCAGCGGGATGCCGGCTCGTTCCTGGGCGGCGGGCTCAACGACCTCGTTGACAAGTTCCGTCAGAGCGGCCAGGGGCCCATCGCGGACAGCTGGGTCAATCACGGACCCAACCAGGCCATCGGACCCCAGCAGATGGAACAGGCGATCGGCGGCGACACGCTCGAGGCGCTGACCCGGCAGACGGGCCTCTCGCGCGACGAGCTCCTGGCGCGCCTCTCGCGCGAGCTGCCCCAGGCGGTCGACCACTACACGCCGGACGGGCGCTTGCCGCCGCGCGCCTAGCCGCGCAGAGGGTCAGTCCCCGACGGCCACGATGTCGAGATGGTCCGGCGGCAGCCCGCCGAGCCGTCGCGCATGCATGGCCGCATAGGCGGCCTCGAGCCCGGCCACGAACCGGGCCATGTCGAACAAGGGCGAGGTGGCGCGCGCGGCCGCGAGCCGTCGTCGCACCGCTCCCAGGCGCCGCGGCTCGGTGGCGAGCCGGACCGCTGCCTCCTCATAGCCCGCGCGGTCGGCGGCCAGCAGTTCGGGCAGGCCGAGCGCGGTCAGCAGGCTGCCCGCCATCCGGCCCACATAGGTGTTGCCGGCCCTCGTCAGCACGGGCAGGCCCGCCCACAGCGCGTCGTTGCAGGTCGCGCCAGCATTGTAGGGAAGGCTGTCGAGGAAGAGGTCGGCCAGCCGGAACCGGCTGAGATAGAGGTCCATCGGCACGAAGCCGGCGAAGACGAGCCGGTCCGCCCTGATCCCATGGCTTTGCGCCGCGGCCGTCAGGTTGCGGATGGTCTGCGGCGTCTTGCAGTAGAGCCACAGGACGCTGCCCGGCACCCGCCCAAGGATGCGCATCCAGGACGCGAACCCCTCCGGGGTGATCTTGGAGGTGTTGTTGAAGCTGCAGAACACGAAGGCGTCCTCCGGCAGCCCGCAGAGCTGACGCGTCACCGGGCAGGCGGGATCCCCGCGCGCGCCGTCGCTCGGCTGGTAGCAGCCCGGCAGCCGGACGATCTTCTCGGCATAGTGCCGCTCGTCCTCCTCCCGCAGCAGGAAGCCGTCGGCGATGACGTAGTCGATGGCGTTCAGCCCCATGGTGCCGGGCCAGCCCAGGAAGCTGGCCTGGATGGGGGCAGGACGCATCGCGAGGATCGGCAGCCGGGCGCCCACCGTCGGTCCCGTGAGGTCGACCAGGAGATCGATGCCGTCCGCCGCGATGCGATGGGCCGCCTCCCGGTCGGACAGAGGGTGCAGGTCGACGAAGTGCTCGACCTCCGCCCTGATGCGCTGGCGCACCGCCCCGGCGTCCTCCGTGCCGAGCGCGTAGGCCGTGACGGCCACGCGGGTGCGGTCGTGGCGGGCGAACAGCTCGGGCAGCAGGCGCCCGACGGGATGGTCGCGGAAGTCGTGGCTGAGATAGCCGATCCGCAGCCGGCCGTCGGCCGAAGGCGCGGGCGCGACTGCCAGGCGCGCCGGCACGCTTCCCGCGTTCAGCCGCGCCATGCTCTGGCGGGCGCACACGAACTGCTCCTGCGGGGTCGACTCGAAAGTCATCAGCAGCAGCATGAAGACGACGTCGCGGCGCTCGGCCAGGATGCGCAGCAGCGCGCGCCGGTCCTCGTCGTAGCGCGACCAATCGCAGATGTGCCGGCGCACCTTGATGGCCTCGACGACCGCGCTGGCAAAATCCGGATCGAGGGCGATCGCCTGCTCGAAGGCCTCGGCCGCCTCGTCGAAGCGCAGCAGCTCCTGCAGCGCGACGCCGCGGTTGGCGTGCGGCCCGGGGCGCGTGGGATCGAGCGTGCTCGCATGCCGGTACATCGCCTCGGCCTCGGCCGGCCGGCCGGCGGTCTGCAGCGCGACGCCGTAGTTGATCGCAACGTCCGCCACGTCCGGCCGCAGCGCGAAGGCGCGCGCGCTGACCTCGACCGCCGCCGCAAAGCGGCTGAGCCCGTTGTAGAGGGCCCCCAGCGTCGACAGCGCCTCGCAGAAGTCGGGGCGGCACGCGACCGCGGCCTCGAGCACCGCCACCGCCTCGTCGAGCCGGCCCGCCCCCGTCAGGAGCCGGGCGGCCGCAAGGCAGGCGGCCGTCCCGTCGGGCTGGACGGCAAGGCTCGCCGCATAGGCCTCGAGGGCCTCCTCCGGCCGGCCGAGCGCCTCGAGCAGGGTCCCGAGGTTGGAGGGAAGGTCGGCCCGGTCCGGCAGGAGTAGCACGGCCCGCCGATAGATCGCGACGGCCTGCTCGTGATGGCCGGCCCGGGTCAGCGCCTCGATGAGGTTGAGGTGGGCGGCCGCATGGTCCGGCCGGACCGCGATGCCCGTGACGCAGGCCTGGACGGCCTCGGGATAGGCGCCGCGCGCCATGAGCGCGAGGCCGAGGTTCGACCAGGCCTCGACGTGCGCCGGCTCCACGAGCACGATGCGCCGGTACAGCGCCTCGGCCTCCCCGGGCCGGCCGGCCTGGTGGTGCGCCACGGCGAGCTCGAACAAGGCGAACGGCAGGCCGTCCTCGCGCGGCAGGGCCGCGGGGGGCATGGCCACCTCCGGGCGTTCGACCCGTGTCACCGATTCCCGCGCGCGCGGCATGACGCTCCGATCTTTCCTCGCGTCGTCGGGGACGGCGACCGCAACTGCTGCTCCGGCGCTCAGAACAGCACGGCCGGCTTGCCCCAGTCTGGAAAGCGCGGCAATCACGCGCGGCCACCGGCTGCGCCGCAGGCGAGGCCGACATCGAGGAGAGGGCGACCATGACGAACACTGTCGGGATTGCGGCCTACAAGCGGGCCGACGACCTGTCCGACTTCGGGGCGGAGCTCGACTCCATCGAAGCCCTCGGCGTCGATACGATCGAGATCCCGCTCTACGAGCTCGACGTGATCGTGGGCGGCCGCATCAGGCCGCCGCAGCTCGAGGCGTTGCGGCGGGCCTGCGCGGGCCGGGCATGCGGCTACTCGGTGCACGGGCCGCTCGCGATCAACTTCATGGCCGAGCCCTGGCGCCTGCCCCGCCACTTCGAGGTCCTGGCCGCCTCGCTGGAGGCGTCGGCGGCACTCGGCGCCCGGCACTACGTGATCCACTCCGGCCTCGTGCCGGTCCAGCCCGGCCAGGGAATCGAGGCCGCCTACGCGCAGCAGCGCGAGGCTCTGTCGCGCGCCGGGGACATGGCCCGCGCGCACGGCCTCACGCTCTGCGTCGAGACCCTATTCGGCGGCCATGCGGGGGAGATGCACGCCTCCTCGCCGCGGCGACTCGCGGCGGAGCTCGCGCTGATCGACCATCCCAACGTCAAGGCGACGATCGACTTCAGCGACAGTTTTGGACGGCCGGACGACATCTGGACCTACTGCAACGGCGAGAAGCTGGCCTACGGCCACGGCGACCTGCACCTCCCGGTCGGCTGGGGCGACCTGCCGTGGGAGGAGGTGCTGGCCGCCTGCACCTTCCCGGCCGGCGCAAGCTTCACCATCGAGCTCGAGCGGCGCTACTGGTACGCGGTGGCGGACTGCATCGCGCGGACCCGCGACCTCGCCCGGCGGGCCCGGAACCAGGGATCACGCGAGGCTTAGAGGCTCGCGCGACTGACTTCGGCATGTCACACGCGTCCTGTCAGTAGCCGACTTTGACTTCAAAGGGGATCGGTCATGGTGTTCAACCGTCGTATGGTGCTGCAGGCTGGGGCCGGCATGGCAGCTGGCGCCCTGATGGGCCGCTCGGCCTTTGCGATGACCGACATACCGGCGGCGCTGGTCGAGGCCGCCAAGAAAGAAGGCAAGCTGAACGCGATCGCGCTGCCGCGGGACTGGGCAAACTACGGTTACCTGATCGACACCTTCTCCAAGACGCACGGCATCGTGATCGACGATGCCAACGCGGACGGCAGCTCGGCGCAGGAACTGCAGGCGATCCGCAGTCTCAAGGGGCAGTCCCGCGCCCCCGACACGGTCGACGTCGGCCCCTCCTTCGCCGACGTCGGCACCAAGGAGAAGCTGTTCCAGCCCTACAAGGTCGCGACCTGGGACAGCATCCCGGCCGAGGTCAAGGACCCCGACGGCATGTGGTACGGCGACTACTTCGGGGTCGTGTCGTTCGCGGTGAACACCGGCGTCGTCAAGACGGTCCCCATGACCTGGGCCGACCTCCTGAAGCCCGAGTACAAGGGGATGATCGCGCTCAACGGGAACCCGCTCGGCGCGGGCGCGGCCTTCGGGGCGGTGTTTGCCGCCTCGCTCGGCAACGGGGGCTCCTACGACGACATCGGGCCGGGCATCGAGTTCTTCGGCAAGCTCGCGCAGGCGGGCAACTACAGCCCCATCGCGGCTACCCCGGCCACGCTGGTCGGCGGGCAGACGCCGATCACCATCAACTGGGACTACCTCAGCCTCGGCTACAAGAAGACCGCCGAAGCCAATGGCAAGGCGAAGATTTCCGTGCTGATCCCCGAAGGCGCGACGCCCTACGGCAACTTCTACTGCCAAGCGATCAGCGCCTATGCGCCGAATCCCAACGCCGCCAAGCTCTGGATGGAGTGGCTCTACTCCGACGAGGGGCAGATCGCCTTTCTCGAAGGCTTCGCCCACCCGATCCGCTTCCAGAGCCTCGCCTCCGCGGGCAAGATCCCCGAGGCGCTGATGAAGGACCTGCCCTCCGCGGACGCCTACAAGAACGTCAAGTTCGCCAACCAGACCCAGGTCGCCGCGGCCCAGAAGGCCCTCGCGGACA
>CAXUMV010000017.1:18331-18638 GCA_964252065.1 uncultured Lichenihabitans sp. | reverse complement strand
GGGTGGTCTTGGTCCGCAACGTCATGGGATGTCCTGTCTGGCCGGGGCCTGCTGCATGGGTCGGGCGCGCGGCCCGGGGGAACTCTGGGGGAGCTCGTCTCGCCCGTCCAGGGGAAGCGATTTCCGGGCCAACCCTCGATGGCGACAGCCTCGGGCCGGCGGTCAGATCGAGGCGAGAAAGCCGCCGTCGACCGCGATGCACTGGCCGGTGACGTAGGCCGACGCGTCCGAGGCGAGGAAGACGGCGGTCCCCTCGAGGTCCGCCATCGTGCCGAACCGCGCCTGCGGGATCTTGGCGAGCATCGTG
>CAXUMV010000017.1:12717-18314 GCA_964252065.1 uncultured Lichenihabitans sp. | reverse complement strand
CACTGGGTGTCGGCGTAGAAGCCGTCGGTCATGGCCGTCCGGAAGTAGCCGGGCGCGATCGCGTTGACCCTGATGCCGAGCGCCGCCCATTCGGCCGCCAGCGCCCGCGTCATGCCCAGCAGGCCGGACTTCGAGGAGCCGTAGGGCACCGCACCGGGGACGCCGACCTCCGAGGTCAGCGAGCAGAGATTGATGATCGCCCCGGGCCGTCCGGCCTCCCGCATGTGGGCGGCCGCGGCCTGGGCGCAGAAGAAGGCGCCCTTGAGGTTGGTGCCCAGGATGCGGTCCCAGAGGGCCTCGTCGACCTCCAGCGCGGGGCGGACCTCCTCGACGCCTGCGTTGTTCACCAGGATGTCGAGCCGCCCGAGCCGAGCGGCGGCCTCGGCCACGGCGCGGCGGCAGCCCTCCACCGTCGCAACGTCGTGCTCGATGGCCGCGGCGCGGCGTCCGGCCGCCTCGATGCGTCCCCGCGCATCGTCGAGGGCGCCGAGCGACCGGGAGGTCACGGCCACGTCGGCCCCCGCGCGGGCGAGCGCCTCGGCGAGGGACAGTCCGATGCCGCGGCTCGCCCCGGTGACGAACGCCACGCGGCCGGCGAGATGGAATGGCGAGGGGTCGGTCATCGCTCCTCTTCCGGCCCGGCGATCCCGGCGAGCCCTTGGGTTCGCCTCGCGGCGCCCGGATGGTATAGGCGGCCGCCCCGCCGGCGACAAACATCGGCCGCCGGCGCTCCAGGATTTTGAGGACACGGGATGCAGCAGACCCCGACGAGGCCGCGGCGGCTCGGCATGCTGATCCCCTCCTCGAACACGGTGCTGGAGCCGCAGACCGCCAGGCTGCTGCCCGCGGACGGGTCGGTGACGAGCCATGTGGCCCGGATCGGCGTCGTGACGATCGCCGCCGACGACGACTCCCTCGGGCAGTTCGAGACCGCGCCCTTCGTCGCGGCCGCGGGCCTCCTGCGCGACGCCGCGGTCGATCTCATCCTGTGGAACGGCACGGCCGCGAGCTGGCTGGGCTTTGCGTGGGATGCGCGGATCGTGGCGGCCGTGGAGGCCCACACCGGCATCCCGGCCACGACGGCCGTGATGGCGATCAACCGACGGCTCGCGGAGCTCGGGGCCAGGCGGATCGGACTCGTCACGCCCTATGTGGCGGCCCTCGAGGACAGGATCGTCGCCAACTACGCCTCGATCGGCCTGGCGGTGGTGGCGGCCGAACGCCTCGATCTTACGCAGAACACGGACTATGCCGATGTGCCGCCGTCGCGGATCGGCGACATGGTCCGGGCCGTCGCAACCGCGGGGCCGGATGCGATCGTGATCATGTGCACCAATCTTGCGGGGGCGACGGTGGCCGGGCCGCTCGGGACCGAACTGGGGATCCCGGTGATCGACTCCGTGCAGGCCGCGATCGAGCATAGCTGCGCCCTGCTTGCCGCCCCGACGTGAGGCCGCCGCCGGGCAAAGACCGGTGAGAAAGGCAGCCGACCCCGGGGCGTCTTCGCGAGGCGCGAAGCGCTGTGGTGATCCAGGCCGCGGTGGGGCTGCCCGACCATGGATCGCTTCGCTGCGCTCGCGAGGACGACATGGGGTTCGGCGCCCGTCGTCCTTGACTTGGCTTCGTATGACGGGCAGCCGGCGTCAGGCCTGCCCGGAGCGCTTCAGCGCGACATCGGCGAGGGCCGCCCAATCCTTGTCGCCGTCGCCGGCCGCGGTGGCGGTCAGCAGGGCGTCGCGGAGAACGCTTCCGAAGGGGAGCGGAACATGCGCCGCGTCCCCGGCCTCCAGGGCCAGCCTCACGTCCTTGAGCCCGAGCTTCAGCTTGAAGCCGGCGGGCTCGTAGCGCCCGGCCGTGATCAGGGCCGCATAGCCCCGGTAGACCGGGCTCGGGAAGAGCGTGTTCAGGTAGATGTCGAGCATGGCGCCGCGCTCCAGCCCGTAGGCCTGGCCGAGCGAGGTCGCCTCGGCCATGGCCTCGATGGCGGACGCGATCATCAGGTTGCCGCCGATCTTGACGAGATTGGCCTGGAACGGCTCGGTCCCGACCGGCCAGGTCTTCTGCGCCATCGCGGCGAGGAGCGGTTCGATCCGCGACACCGCCACAGCCGGCCCGGCGACGATCATGTGGAGCTGGGCCGTGGCCGCGGCGTCGGGACGCCCGAAGACGGGAGCCCCCACATACGCGACCCCGGCCGCGCGATGGCGCTCGGTCATCTCCTCAGCGAAGGCGACCGAGATGGTGGAGCAGTTGACGTGGACGAGCGTCTTGGGCACCGCCTCGAGCCACCCGCTGTCGAGGACGACGCCGCGGATCGCCTCGTCGTGGGCCAGCATGCTGAAGACGACCTCCCCCTGCGCGGCCGCGGCGGCGCTCGCCACCGGGGTCGCCCCCTCGGCCGCCAGGGCCCGCATGGGCTCCTCCTCCCGATCCCAGACGCTGAGCGCGTGGCCGGCCCGCACGAGGTTCCACGCCATGCCGCTGCCCATCAAGCCCAGTCCGACGAACCCGATCTTCATCATCCTCTCCCTTGCCGGCCGCACGGGTCAACCGTAGCGCTTGCCGCCCGCGAACCAGTCGTCGAACGCCGGCGCGGTGCTCACGACGACGTTGCGCTTGCGCTGATAGCTTTTCAGGGCGTCCCACCCGTTCTCGACGCCGTAGCCGCTGTCGCCGAACCCGCCCCAGATCGAGCGCGGATCGTTCTTGTGATGGTCGTTGATCCAGACCATGCCGGCGCGGACCTCGGCCGAGACGCGGTGCGCGCGGGCGACGTCGCGCGTCCAGATCGATGCGCCGAGCGCATAGGGCGTGTCGTTGGCGATCTCGAGCGCCTGCGCTTCGCCCCGGAACGGCGTCACCGCGACGACCGGCCCGAACACCTCCTCGCGGAACAGGGTCATGGCGGGCGTCACGTCCGCGAAGATGGTCGGTTCGACGAAATTGCCGCCCTCGAGGGCCGGCGGCAAGGCGGGCCGGCCTCCGCCCGTCACAAGCCTCGCGCCTTCCCGGCGCGCGGCCGCGATGTGGTGGAAACAGCGCGCCTGCGCGCCGGCCGAGATCACGGGGCCGACATCGGTCGAGGGATCGGCGGGATCGCCGACCCGCAGGCCCTTGGCCCGCGCCGCGAAGGCATCCACGAACGCCGCGTAGATCGAGTCCGCGACGATGAAGCGGCTCGCCGAGACGCAGGTCTGGCCGGACGCGACGAAGGCCGCGAAGCTCGCCCCGGCGACGGCCTGCTCGAGATCGGTATCCTCGAACACGATGACGGGCGTCTTGCCGCCGAGCTCGAGCGTGCAGGGCACGAGGCGGGCGGCGGCCGCGGCCGCCACCTTCCGGCCCGTCGCGGTGCCGCCGGTGAGATCGATGCGTCGCACCGCGGGCGCAGCGCAAAGAAGAGCCCCGGTCGGGCCGTCGCCCGTGACGACGTTCACGACGCCGTCCGGCAGGCCCGCCTCGCGACACCAGTCGGCGAAGAGGAGCGGGGTCGCCGGCGCGAGCTCGGAGGGCTTGACCACGACCGTGTTGCCGGCCGCGAGCGCGGCGGCGAGCTTCTTGACGAGGATCAGGATCGGATGGTTCCACGGCGTCAGCAGCGCGCAGACGCCGTGCGGCTCGTAGGCCGTGTAGGCCATGAAGCCGCCGCGCAGGCGGTTCGATTCGGCCTCGAGCCCGGCCGCGATGCCGCCGAAGTAGTCGAGCCACTCGGGGATCCGGCTCATCTGCGCCCGCATCTCCCGGATCGGCCGCCCGGTGACCGCGGATTCGAGCGCGGCAAGCGCGTCCATCCGGGCCCGGACGATGTCGGCCACGGCCCACAGATGCCGGCCGCGATCCAGCGCGTCGAGCGCCGCCCAGGGTTTCGACGCCGCCGCGGCGGCAGCCACTGCCGCCGCGACGTCGGCGGCATCGGCCACCGGCACCTCGCCGAAGGCTTCCGCGGTCGCGGGGCTGCGGACCTCGATCGTCCCAGCCCCGGTCGCGGCCACGAATCTACCGCCGTAATGCAGGTGCCTGCCGTCCAGCCCCGGATGCGCGTCGGCCAGCCTCGTCATGATGGGCCTTGATGTTCGGGTGATCGTGCGGCCACGCGTCAGGCCCTGGCGCGCTTGCTGGTCTTGATGATCGACCCCCGCGCCGCGATCCCGCCGTCGATCGTCACGATGGTCCCCGTGATGTAGCCGGCGCGCGGCGAGGCGAGGAACACCATGAGGTCGGCGACCTCCTCCGGGGTCGCGGGGCGGCCACCGGGATAGCGGTCGAACAGCTCTTCCCAGCGTCCCTCCTCGCCGAGCGCGTCAAGGGCGCGCCGCTTCATCAGCTTGACCATGCGGTCGGTGGCGACCGGTCCGGGGTTGACCCCGACCACGCGGACGCCGTCGTCGAGACTGACCCCGCCGAGCGCGCGCGTGAAGGCCATCAGCGACGCGTTGCCGGTCGAGCCCGCGATGTAGTCGGCATCCCAGTTCTCGCCGGAATTGCCGATGTCGTTGATGATGACGCCCTGCCCGGCCGCCTTCATCCGGGCGTAGCAGCGCTGGGTCAGCTCCATGTAGCCGAACACCTTGAGCTCGAAGCCGCGACGGACCGCCGCCATGTCGAGCGCCTCGAGCGGGCCGGCGGGA
Source organism: uncultured Lichenihabitans sp. (assembly GCA_964252065.1). GTDB lineage: Bacteria > Pseudomonadota > Alphaproteobacteria > Rhizobiales > Beijerinckiaceae > Lichenihabitans. Next base: position 13,686 of record CAXUMV010000017.1, on the reverse strand, counting down.
ATGTCGCCGGCGTTGTTGACCAGAATGTCGAGATCGCCGACCGCCGCGCTCAGGTCGGCCATGCTGCCGGGCTCTCCGAGGTCGGCCGCATGGATCTGCACGCGCACGCCGGTCGCGCCCTCGATCGCTGTCCTGGCGGCCTGCAGGGCCTCGCCGTTGCGGGCCGCAAGGTGGAGGTGACAGCCCTCGGCCGCGAAAGCGCGCGCCGCCGCAAGGCCGATGCCCTTCGAGGCGCCGGTGATCAGGACGGTCTTGCCGCCGAGGTTCAGGTCCATGGGGGTCGGCCCTATCGAGGAAAGACGGTCGCGTGCGTCAGGAGGCCCGTGCCGACGGCAGGGAGCGGCTATGGCTTGGACGGTCCTCTGTCAACGGGCCGGGTCCGCGAAGGCCCCTTATCCCGTGACGCGTTATTGCTCGACCCAGGACCTGTCGAAGCTGCGCCTTCCGTGGCCCGCGCCACGACGAGACAGGTCGTCGCTCTTCCCATGTGGGTACGCCTGTTCTTGGCGAGACCTCACCCGGCCGTCATCGCGAGGCGCGCCAGGCCGTGACGATCCAGGCATCGTTCAGCGCACCCGGACGATGGATCGCCACGCTTCGCTCGCGATGACGGTGCGGTGTTCGCTACCATCCGGCCAGCCATGGTCGTCGCTCGATCGCCATGCTGTCGGGCCTCGTTTGGTTCAGCTGGTCGGAGCGGGCTGCTGGACCGCCTCCCACGTGCCGCGGTCGGCGGCGCGGAAGATCGCATCGATGACCCGCATGTTGGCGATCCCGTCCTCGATCGGGGAGGCGAGCGGGGCGTGGCCCAGCACGGCGCGGCTGAAGGCGTCGCCCTGCAGCGTGTACTGATCGGCGATGGCGAAGGTCTCGAGGCGGGGCCGCCCGCCAGCCGGCCCCTCCCCGTCGTCGATGAGGAGCTGGCAGGGTGCATCGGTCGGCGCATTGAAGGGGACGAGGACCTCGAGG
>CAXUMV010000017.1:0-12707 GCA_964252065.1 uncultured Lichenihabitans sp. | reverse complement strand
AGGCAATCTCCTCTGTCTGGCCGTCGTGCTGGTGCCAGATCCGCGTCGGCGCGTCCGGCGGCGCGTTGACCGGGATCTCGACCTCGACCCGCCCGGTGACCCCGTAGATGTTCGCGCGCTGGTGCGACGCGAGCTGGGTGGAGCAGGTGAAGGTCAGGTGACGCCCGCCCGGGAACTCCAGGATGGCGCTCGTCAGCCGGTCGATGCCCATCGCGGGATCGCGATCGAGGCTCGCGGCGACGCGCAGCGGCTCGGCCCCGAACACCAGGCGCGCGGTGTCGATCGCATAGCACCCGATGTCGTAGAGGCCCCCGCCCCCGATGCCCGCCTGGTTGCGCACGTTGGCGGGATCGCTCAGCGCGTAGCTGAAGAAGGTCTGGACGGCGCGCACCGTCCCGAGCGTGCCGTCATGGGCCAGCGCATGGGCCCGCTGCCACCAGGGGGTGTGGCGGGTCATGAAGGCTTCGGCCACCAGCTTGCCGGTGCGCCGGCGGGCCTCGAGGAGTTGCTCCGCCTCGGCGGCGTTCAGGGCGATCGGCTTCTCGCAGAGGACATGCTTGCCGGCGTCCATCGCCCGGATGGTCCAGGGGACGTGCAGGTGGTTGGGCAGCGGATTGTAGATGGCCTGGATGTCGGGGTCGGCCAGCAGCGCCTCGTAGCTGCCGTAGGCGCGCGGGATGCCGAGCTGCGCCGCCACTCCATCCGCCCTCGCCCGGTCGCGCGAGGCGAGCGCCACGATGCGCGCATGCCTGCAGCGCTGCATGCCGGGGATCACCTTCCCGGTCGCGATCAGCGCGGTGCTCAGCACCCCCCAGTTGACGATGTCCATGGCCGCGCTTCTCCCAGAGTTCACGTGGATGCCGGCGGCTCCCGCGCCGCTCAACCTTTGACGCCGCCCGAGGCGAGGCCCTGCACCAGGGCGCGCTGCAGAAAGACAGCGATCACGACCGGCGGCAGCGAGGCCAGCAGCCCGGCGGCCGAGACGAGGGCGTAGTCCGTCGTGCGCCCGGAGGCGAAATCCGCGATGGCGACCGTCAGCGTCTTGGCCTGCGCGTTGCTGGTGAGGATCAGCGCGTAGAAGAACTCGTCCCACGCCATGAGCAGCGCGAACAGCACGGAGGTGGCGACCCCGGCCCGCGCCAGCGGCAGCGTGACGTGCCAGATCGTCCCCCAGAGCCGCGCCCCGTCCATCGCGGCCGCATGCTCGATCTCGAGCGGCACGGCATCGAAGTTGCTCTTCAGGAGCCAGGTCATGAACGGCAGCAGGATGGTGCAGTAGACGATCACGAGGCCGCTGACGTGGTTGAGCAGGTGAAGCTGTCCAAGCGTCAGGTACACGGGCAGGACGATCGCCACGGGCGGCAGCAGGTAGGTCGCCAGCACGACATAGAGCAGGCCGGATCGCCGGCGCTGGGGAAAGCGCGACAGGGAATAGGCGGCCGGGATCCCCGCGAGGAGCGACACCAGGGTGGCCCCGCCCGCCGCCGCGAGGCTGTTCCGGAACGCATAGACGAAGGTCTCGCCAGGGGAGTGGGGCGCGAGGGTCAGGATGGTGCGGTAGCGCGAGAAGTCCACCTGCTCGGGAAGCCAGTGCAGCGGGATGGCGGTCAGGTCGTTGTTGGTGCTGATGCTCATGATGGCCAGCCAGGCGACGGGCAGCAGCACCGTGGCCGCAAACAGCAGCGCGCTGGCGTAGACGAAGGCGGTCTGGAGCTTGGGCCGTCTCATAGGGCGCGCGGCTGCCGGCTGACCGCCGTCAGGTAGAGGGCGATGAGCACGAGGCTGATCGTGACAACGACCATCGCGTAGGCGGCCCCGCTGCCCGCCTTCAGGTAGGAGAACGACTCGTTGTAGACGAAGAAGCTGGCGGTCTTGGTCGAGTCCGCCGGCCCGCCCCGGGTCATGATGTAGATGATGTCGAAGACCTTGAAGGCCTCGATCGTGCGCAGGACGATCACGACGCTGAGCGAGGGCAGCAGCACCGGCAGCGTGACGCTGAAGAAGCGCCGGAACGCGCCGGCGCCGTCCATGACGGCCGCCTCGTGCAGCTCCCGCGGGACGATCTGCAGCGCGGCCAGGACGACCACCGCCACGAGGGGAAAGTTCTTCCAGACCTCGGCGATGATGACCATGGTCATCGCAAGACCGGGCTCCCCGAGCCAGGACCGGTAGACGTCGATGACGTGCAGCTGCTTGAGCAGCGCGTTGAGGCTGCCGAATTCCGGGTTGAAGATGATGCGCCACATCATGGAGCTCACGATGGTCGGCATGGCGATCGGCAGCACCAGGAGCGCGCGCGCCGCGGCCCGGCCGCGGAACGGCTGGTTCAGCAGCAGCCCGACGAGAATCCCGAGCACGACCTCGGCGCCGACCGAGGTCACCGTGAAATAGAGGGTCCGCCCCAGAGCGTCCCGGAAGTCCGGGTTGCTCAGGGCGCGGCTGTAGTTCTCAAGGCCGACCCAGGTGCTGTGGGCGTGCTGGCCGACCAGGGGCCGTTCGTTGAAGCCGAGCCAGATGGTCTCGGCGAACGGGTAGCCCGTGACGGCCAGGACCATGACGACCATGGGGACGAGCATCGCCCAGGCCATCGCATCCCGGCCTCGCCAGACCATCGGCGGTCCTTCGCGGCTGCCGCCGGGGTGGGGCCTAGCGGAGCGCCTGGGCCTTGGTGGCCGCGTCCTTCAACGCCGCCTCCGGGGTCACGGTGCCGATCAGCGCCTGCTGGATGTTCTTCTGCAGGATGGCCGAGAGCTGCTGGTAGTCGGCGAGCTGGGCGCGGGGGAACTGCACGTTGATGGCCTGCTTGGCGGCGGCGATCAGGCTCTCCTGGCCGGCCGCGACCTTGGGGTCGTCGTAGGAGCTCCGCCAGATCGGCAGGCTGAGCTGCGCATAGGCGTTCTGCACGGGCTGGGAGGTGATGTACTGGATGTAGGTCCAGGCCTCCGCGGGATGACCGGCATTGGTGGGAACGCCGAGGCCCATGGAGCCGTTCATGGCCGCGAAGGTGCTCTTGCCCTCGACGCCCGGGGCGGGGACGATCTCGATCTGGCCGGCAGCCCGGCTCTGCTTGGGATCCTTGGCGCTGGCGTAGTTGTAAGTCCAGTTGAGCGCGAAGGCGGCATCGCCGTTGTCGATGACGCGCCGGACGTCGTCCTCCACGAACTCGCGGGACTTGGGGTTGCTGATCCCGTCCTTCACGGTCTGCACCATGTATTGCAGCGCCTGCAGGCCGCCGCCCTGATCGAAGCTCGGCTTGCCGTCCTTGTAGTAGCTGCCGCCGAAGGCGCTCAACAGCGTCGTGTAGTTGCACACCAGGGCTTCGGCCTGGGACCAGCTCCACACGATCGGATACTCGACGATCTTCTTCGCCTTCAGCGTCTTGGCGTCGTCGGCGAGCTCGGCCCAGGTCTTGGGCGGCCCCGCGATGCCGGCCTTGGCGAGCATGTCCTTGTTGTAATAGAGATACATGGTGTCGAGGATCCACGGCATGCCGTAGCGCTTACCCTCGAAGCTCACCGTGCTCCAGGCGCCGTCGAAGACGGTGGAGTTCGTCTCCGCCGGGATCAGCGACGTGACGTCCTTGAGAAAGTCGTTCTTGGCGAACTCGGCCGGCCACATGTCGTCGAACAGCACGACGTCGTAGCCGCCGCTGCTGGCCCCCTGCGAGGCCACGATCTTGTCGTGCAGGGCCTCGTAGGCCACGAACTCGAGGTCGATCTTGACGCCGGGATGGGTCTTCTCGAAGTCGGCCGTCATGTTGCGGACGTCCGTGTCGCTGTAGGCGGCCTGCTGCATGAACAGAGCCTTCAGGGTCACGTCGTCGGCCCGCGCAGCCGCGGCCCAGCCGAGGACGATCATCGCCGCGACGGAGGCGATCCTCTTCGAACGTAGCATCGAGTTCTTCCTTTCCCCGACCTGCATCAGGATGAGCCCCGCAGTCGCGATCGCCGACGGTCAGCACACAACATGCACGAAATCGTGCCGTCAAGGCCTAACTTCGCGCAATTCCGGTTGCACGACGTTGCGGCTTTCGTCATGGGACATCCGGGCCCGGACGCGGTCCGCCTCCGCTTGGGGAAAGGATGATGCATGCGCTCCTCCGATCGGCGTCGCACGTTGCTCGAGCGGGTGCGGGCCGAGGGCCATGCGGACGCCGCGACCCTGGCCCGGGACCTCGGGGTCGACGGCTCGACCATCCGGCGCGACCTCGCGCAATTGGCCAATGCGGGCGTGGTGCGCCGGACCCGGGGCGGCGTCGTGCCCAGCGATCCCGCCGACGTCATCGACCTCCCCTACGACATCCGCCGCGGCCAGCGCCCGGAGGCCAAGCGCGCCATCGGCATCGCCGCGGCCGCCCTGGTGCAGAACGGGGAGACGGTGATCCTCGACAACGGCTCCACCACCCATCAGGTCGCCATGGAGCTGCGGCACCGGCAGAACCTCACCATCATCACCAACGACCTCATGATCGCGGTGCTGATCGCGCGCCAGCCCGGCAACCGCCTGCACCTGACGGGCGGCGTGCTGCTCAACTCGCTCTACACCCTGGCCGGCCCGCAGGCGGTCGCCTCCTTCGACAACCTGCACGCGGACTGGCTCTTCATGGGGGCCGAGGGCATCCACCTCGATTCGGGCGTGACCAACATCAACGTCGTCGAGATCCCGACCAAGCACGCCATGCTGGCCGCGGCGGACAAGGTGGTGTTCGTGGCCGACAGCTCGAAGTTCGGGCGGCGGGCGTTCGCGACCGTCTGCCGCCTGTCGGAAGCCTCGGTCCTCATCACCGACGACGACCTCCCGGTCGAGGACCGGCCGGCCTATGGCGACCGCCTGCGTTGCGTCTCCCTGACGTCAGGCGGGGGCGCCAGAGCGAGGCGCTAGTTGCGCAGGATCGGGCATTCGTGCAGAAAGCGTGCAGAATAGGCAGGCGCAGGCCTGCGGTACTGCAAAATCGGATCATCGATGACGGATCGCGCGACGGCCTATGAAACCGACATGGCCGAGGAGGCCGCCGGCCTGCTTCGTTTCACCGAGACGCGGCTCCCCGACAGCCTGCGCGGCCTCGACCTCAAGGCGTTCGATCGCATCGTCCTGACCGGCATGGGCGGGTCGGACTGCGCCACGATCCCGTTCGAGCTGCGCCTGGGCCGGGCCGGCCTGCCGGTCTGGCGGCTGCTGTCGAGCCGGCTCCTGGACATGCTGGAGCTGGTCACGGCCGAGACCCTGCTCGTGATCACCTCGCAGTCCGGCCGAAGCGGCGAGGTTGTGGCCCTGCTCGAGCGGCTCGAGCGTCGGCCGAAGGCGCTCGTCGTGGTCACGAACGACGGTGGGCGCCCGCTCGCCCGCGCCGCCGACCATATCGTGCTGTTGAACAGCGGGCGCGAGGCGACGGTCGCGACCAAGAGCTACGCTAATACGCTGGCCGCCTTCCACCGCCTCGCCGGCCTGCTGCTCGACAAGGACGACGCTCAGGCCGTCGGCGAGATCCGCGCCGCCGCGCAGAGCCTGCAGGCCCGGATCGACCAGGACGACCCGGCCGTCGAGGAGCTGGTCGAGCGCATGCCGGGGCTGCCGAGCCCGAGGCTCGCCCTGATCGGCGGCGGTCCCGATGCGGCCACCGCGCTCGCGGGAGCCATGATCCTGAAGGAGGCCGCGAAGGTCGCGGCGGAGGGTTACGTCGGGGGCGCCTTCCGGCACGGTCCGCTGGAGCTGGCGGGTCCCCGCCTCACCGCCATCCTGTTCGGCCGCGGCTCCGCCGACGAGTCCTCGCCGACCGCCCTCGCGCGGGATCTGGCCGCGACGGGAAGCACCGTCGTCACCATCGCTCCCGCCGCCTACGAGGGCTCCACGCTGATCGCCATCCCGGGGGCGACGGATCTGGAGCGCCTGCTGCACGGGATGTACGTGGTCCAGCGGCTGAGCGTCGGCCTCGCGCGGAAGGCAGGCCTCGTGCCGGGCGCCTTCCTGTACGGACAGAAGATCACGGCGCAGCTTTGAGGGCACCGGCCGGCGACCCACGGGTTTGCGCGGGTCTCGACATCGGGGGGACCGCGGTCCGGCTCGTCATCTGGGGCCAGGGCCGATGCCTCCGGAGCCTCAGCGTGCCGACGGAGTCCTTCGCCTCCGCGACCGTCCCTGAGCGCGTCGAGCAGGTCGCGACCCTGATCGGCGGAGCGCTGCCCGCCGGTGGCCGCCTCGCGGCGGTCGGGATCGGGGCGAGCGGCCCGGTGGACGTCGCGCGGGGCGTGATCGACAACCCCTATACGCTGCCCGCCTTCTCCGGCTTTCCGCTCGTGGCGGCGCTCCAGGGCAGGCTCGGCTGCCCTGTATCCATCGAGAGCGACGCGGTCGTGGCGGCCATCGCCGAGCATCGCGCCGGAGCCGGGCAAGGCGCGGCTCGGATGGTGATGGTGACGCTCGGCACCGGCATCGGCGTCTGCTTGCTCGTCGACGGAGACCCGTTCCGCGGCCCGGCCTCGGCGCATCCCGAGGGCGGGCATATCCCAATCACGGGCGGGACGGACCGCTGCTACTGCGGGATGACCGGGTGCTGGGAGCAGGTCGCATCGCGGTCGGCGCTCCAGGCGTCCCTGGCTCCGCTGCTGCCGTCCGGCGCGCCTCCGGACCAGCTCCTGTCCCTTGGGGCCGCGGCAGCCCCGGCCGACGCCCGCATCCGCGAGGTCTTCACGGCCTACGGACGGCTCGTCGGGCGCGGGTTGGGTACGCTGCAAAGCCTCTACATGCCGGACGTCGTGGTGCTGGGCGGGAGCGCCGCGGCCCATCTCGGTCTCTTCGCCGCCGGCATGGACCGGGAACTCGAGCGGCCCGCCGATCTCGTTCGCCCGATGGCGATCAGGGGCGCGGTGCTGCACGAGGCCGGCGCGCTCGGGGCCGCCCTGCTGGCCGAGCAGCGGGTCCAGACCTTGTCGCCGTAGCGTCCGCCGGATCGAGGGCCGTCATCGGTCCCGAGGCACCATGACGCTCACGGGATGAACGGCAGAAGCCCCTCATAGGCGGCCGCCAGCTCCGTGACCGGGGACTTGCTCATCAGACAGCGCTTGAAACGGTCGAAGCGGGCGTTCACGACGCTTTCGACGCTCTCGAGGACGCTGTCCCGCTCGTCCATCAGCTCCGGCCGCAGGGTCACCACCGCGGTCGCCAGCCCGACCATCATGCCGCAATACATGTTGGGCGACAGCATGAAGTACTTGTTGGTGGTGCCCACGTCGTCGAACACCACCTTGCGGATCGGGCGGGCGTCGTTCAGGCCGCACGCGATGCCGGCGCAGACCTGCACCAGCGTCTGCGTCGCCTGCGCGGACCGCGCCTGACCGCCGGCCGTGCCGGAGGGCATCGTGTCGCCGTGCCGCGCGACGATCCGGGTCCAGGCGGTGTCCAGGGCCTGCTCCGACACCAGCATCTTGCGCGCGCCGTGGCGGCGAAGCAGCGCCTTCACCGGGCCGTAGAGCCGATGGGAGAAGCTGTGCTCCTCCTCGAACAGGTGCTCGACCGGGCATGGGAAGGAGGGCTCGACGCCGGGGGCGGGCAACAGCACGTCGGTCGCAAGCGACTCGACCTGCGTGAAGATGCCGTCCGCAAACCGCAGCGCCGGCGTGCCGATCATCGAGCCGATCGCCACCAGCGGGCCGATCTCGTCCCGCACCGCCTTCGGCAAGGCGGAGCCCGGGTGCTCGGCCTCCTGCCGGATCGAGTAGCGGACCATCCGCACCTGGTCCTTGATCACATGCAGCAGAGTGTTCGCCGAACGTCGCATGGTGGACCCAACTGTGGATGGCCGGTCGACCCCGGCCGTCCGCTTAAAATATTCGGGCGTCGACGAAAATCAAGAAACACCGCGTCGCGGCGCTCACGGCCGGCAGGACTGCCGCACGATCGTCGCGACCACGTCCCGCGCCTCGAGATGAGGCATGTGGCCGATGCCCGCGAGCAGGTGCAGCGCGATCGTTCCCGGCAGCCCCAGCGCATGCCGCCAGGGGAGGATGCGGTCCGCCGTGCCGAACACCACGCGGGTCGGCACCGTGACCCGCCCGAGGTCCGCCCGCACCGACGCCGCCTGCGTCCCGTCGGGGAAGACGGCGTCCACGAGACGGCGCTGGCTGTCGAGGACCGTCGTGCCGTCGCGGCCCTTCAGCGTGGCGCGCACGAAGGCGGGCGTGATGAGGGCGGGGTCGGCGACGAGCTCCTGCATCCAGGGGGTCAGCGACGCCTCGGACCGCGCGCCGAGATAGCCGCGCAGAAAATCCCCGTTGATCTCGGGCCCGAGCCCGGCGGGCGAGAGCAGCACGAGCGAGCGGATGTCCAGCACGCCGCGCGCGGTGAGCGCGACCGCCACCGCGGCGCCCAGGGAGTGGGCGAGGAGATGGACGGCCGGCAGGCCGGCTCCGCCCAGCGCGGCCTCCAGCGCGTCGACGAGACCGGAGAACCGCGGCGGCCCCTCGAGCGGGGATGCGCCGTGGCCCGGAAGGTCGACGGCGAACACGGGCTGGCCCAGCTCCTGGCCGCTGAGGAACGGGCGCCAGCTCGCCGCCTCCGCGCCGAAGCCGTGCACCAGGAACAGCGGCGTGCCCTGCCCTTCGCGCAGCCGCGTGAGGTTCAGCGGCCCGCCCGCGGAGGCGGTCGCGGCAGCCCGCGCCGGCACGAGGGCGGAGGGCTCGGCCGCATGGGGCGAACCAGGGCTCGCGGGAGCCGCCGCGGCCCGCGGGCCCATGGCTTCGATGTCGATCGCCTGGACCCGCCCGCGCGGCCCCGTGCCTTGCAGACTCTCGATGTCGAGGCCGCGCTCGCGGGCAAGGCGCCTCGCCAGCGGGGTCGCGCGAGGCCGCGTCCCGGCCACCTCGGCGACCGGCGGGGCGGCGATGTCCAGCCCTCGCGGCGGCCCGGGCGGGGCCGGCGAAGGCACGGCGGCCGGCGGGGCGGCGGCGTGCCCGTTCGGCGAAGCCGCCGGCCGGGCCGTGGCAGTCTCGCCTTCCGCGTCGATCCAGGCCACTACGCTGCCGACCGGGATGTCCTCGCCGGAGGCGGCGGCGAGGTCGCGGATCGTGCCCGAGGCCTGCGCCTCGATCTCCATCGCGGCCTTGTCGGTCTCGATCTCGAACAGCGGCTGGCCCTTGGCCACCTTGGCGCCGGCTTCCACGTACCATTTGGAAATCTTGCCCGTCGCCATGTCCATGTCGACACGGGGCAGGATGACTTCGCTCGGCATCAGACCCTCCCGGCGACCAGCGCCCGGGCCCCGGCGAGGATCGTGGCGACCTGGGGGACCGCGGCCTTCTCGAGATCGGGGTTGTAGGGGATCGGGCACTCCGCCCCGCCCAGGCGCATGATCGGCGCGTCGAGGTAGTCGAAGGCGTCGCTCTCGGCGATGAGCGCGGCGATCTCGGCCCCGATGCCGAGCGTCTTGACGCCCTCGTAGACGCAGAGAAGCTTGCCGGTCTTCTTCACGCTGGCGACGAGCGTGTCGCCGTCGAGGGGACGCAGGCAGCGCAGGTCGACGACCTCGGCCTCGGTCCCCTCCTTGGCGAGTTCGGCGGCGGCGTCCAGCGCCCGGTGGACCATGATCGCGGTCGCGACGATGGTGAGGTGCGTCCCCTGCCGCACCACGGCGGCCTTGCCGATCGGGACCGTATAGGCGCCCTCGGGCACCGGCCCCTTCATCTTGTAGAGCAGCTTGTGCTCGAAGATCATCACCGGGTCGGGATCGGCGATGGCGGCGAGCAGCAGTCCCTTGGCATCGTGCGGGGTCGCGGGCTGCACGACCTTCAAGCCCGGCACGTGGGCCAGCCACGCTTCCAGGCTCTGGCTGTGCTGGGCGGCGGCGCCCGTCCCGCTGCCCGAGGGAAAGCGCATCACGAGCGGCACGCTGACCTCGCCGCCGAGCATGTAGCGGATCTTGGCGGCCTGGTTGACGATCTGCTCCATCGCGAGGGTCGCGAAATCCGAGAACTGGAACTCGAACACCGGCCTGAGGCCCGTGAGGGCGGCCCCCACGGCGACACCGGCACCGCCGAGCTCGGAGATCGGCGTGTCCATCACGCGGTCCTCGCCGAACCGGTGCACGAGATCGCCCGTGACCTGGAAGGCGCCGCCGTAGACGCCGATGTCCTCGCCCATCAGGATGACCCGCTCGTCGGCCTCCATCGCGATGGCGAGGGCCTCCTGGATCGCCTGGGCATAGGTCAGTTCGCGGACCGCGACGTCCATGGGGTCAGTCCTGGGCAGGGAGGGGGGCGCCGCGGGCCTCCGGGGGCTGGTTCCGGAGGCCGCGGCTCACGCGGTGTAGACGAAGCGGGTGAGGTCCTCGGCCGATGGCGCGGGGCTGGCGGCCGCGAACTCCACCGCGGCCTCGATCTCCCGCTCGGCGTCGCGCCGGACGGCCTCGGCGTCCGCGCTCGTCATCAAGCCGAGGCTCACCAGCTCCTGCTCGAAGGCGACGATGGGGTCGCGGGCCTGCCAGGATTCGATCTCCTCCTTGGTGCGGTAGCGGTTGCGGTCGGAGCGGGAGTGGCCGCGGATGCGGTAGGTCTTGCTCTCGATCAGCGTCGAGCCCTCACCGCGGCGCGCGCGATCGACCGCATCGAAGGAGGCCTGGGCGACCTCGCCGAAATTGTTGCCGTCGACGATCACGCCCGGCATGGCATAGGCGGCCGCGCGGTCGGCGACGTTGGCCACCGCGGTCGAGCGCTCGGTCGAGGTCGACATGCCGTAGCGGTTGTTCTCGCACACGAAGACGACGGGCAGCTTCCAGACCGACGCCATGTTGAGCGCCTCGTGGAAGGCGCCCTCGTTGTTGGCGCCGTCGCCGAAGAACGAGACCACCACGTTCGTGGTCTTGCGGCGCTTGGCCGACAGCGCCGCCCCGACCGCGATCGGGATGCCGCCGCCCACGATGCCGTTGGCGCCGAGGTTGCCCTTGGCGACGTCCGCGATGTGCATGGAGCCGCCGCGGCCATGGCAGTAGCCGGTCTCCTTGCCGAAGAACTCGGCGAACATGCGCCCGACATCGGCGCCCTTGGCGATGCAGTGGCCGTGCCCGCGATGGGTGGAGGTGATGTAGTCGGCGTCCGAGAGCGGCATGCAGATGCCGACCGCGCTGGCTTCCTGGCCGATCGACAGGTGCATCGTGCCGTGGATGAGGCCCCGCATGTAGGCCTGCTCGGCCCCCTCCTCGAAGAGGCGGATGAGGTGCATCTTCCTCAGCGCCAGCCGCAGCGCCTCGTTGCCGAGCCGGCGATAGATCGCGGGCAGGTTGGGCACGCCGCCCGGAGGCGGGAGGGGGGCGAGGTCACCGGGGTTGAGAAGGCTCATGGCTCGGCTCCGCCCTTCGGCCCGTCACGCCTGCCGGCGGTTCGCGTCCGCGGGCGGCGTCACGAACCGGGCATCGGACTGGTCGAGCCGCCGACGGATCTGGGTCACGACAAGCGAATCGTCCGGCACGCAATTGTCATAGGTCAGCTTCTCGCCGGCCCTGATCGGTTTGACGACCTTGGCCTTCTCGGCGAGGCCCAGCGGGATCGCGCGCTCGTTGCGGGCGTCCTCCCAGGTCATCGCGAAACCGCGGTAGTCGTGCAGCCCGATGGCTTCGAGCGTCTGGCCCGGCGCAAGATCGCGCTTGGCGAGGGTGACGCACTCGGCCACCGGCTCGTCGAGCGGCACCATGTCGGCACTCTTGTGCAGCACGGCCCGCACCGCCGAGAGCGGCACCTCGAGGCTGGTCAGGTGATAGGGCCGCAGCAGGCTGAAGCACGGACCCGGACCGACCTTGAGGTCGATCATGCGCTCGCTGACGCGCTCGTGGCGCGGCTTGACGATGCAGAACACGCCGGGCGCGACGCCCTTGCCGACCGTGTAGTCGACCACGCCCGCCTTGCTGAGGATGCCGCCGTCCTCTTTGGTGCAGAGCACCTGGGCGAGCTGCTCGCGGCCGGCCGCGGGGCCGTGCATCCCGGGCACGTCCGGCTTGAGGCCCGTCGCGTTGGCGATGGCGACCATCTCGATCATGGTCTTGGAGCCGTCGACGAACTCGACCAGCATGCGCGGGCTCATGTTGCGCGCCCGCGCCTCGGCCTCGTAGTCCTCCGGCATGGCGTCGAATTTCAGCGGATTGTTTTTGCCCTTGCCGGCGGCGACGACGTCGAAGCCGCAGCTCTGGGCGAAGGCGATCAGCTCCAGGGCGCAGGCCGGCTCGTCCCCCGCCGCACCGGTGAAGACCACCCCCGTCTTGCGGGCTTCCTGCTTGAGGAAGCGCCCGATGGTGATGTCGGCCTCGACGTTCAGCATGACGACGTGCTTGCCGTTCGCCATGGCGTCGAGCGCGACCAGCGTCCCGACATTGGGGTTGCCGGTGGCGTCGATCACGACATCGATGAGGCCCGCACCGCACAACGCCTTATAGTCGTCGGTGACGGCGATCTTGTTCATCGTGATCGCGCGGTCGATGTCGCTGGCGGAGGCCGCGGCGACAATGTCACCGCGGTCGCGGCCCGCCATCAGGGCGGCCTCGACGGCGTTGCCGGTCCGGATTTCGGAGATCGCGCCGATGCGGACCCCCGGCATCAGACCGACCTGCACGACGATGTCGGTCCCCATCTGGCCCGCGCCCGCAAGGCCGATGGTCACCGGGCCCTGCCGTTCGGCACGCGCGGCGAGCTCGGCCGCCAACCCCACGAGACCGATCAAGCGCTTCCCTC
>CAXUMV010000016.1:13815-18817 GCA_964252065.1 uncultured Lichenihabitans sp. | reverse complement strand
TAGGTGCGGTCGATCCGGACACCCCGGTCGCGGAACAGGTTGACCAGCGTGCGATGCACGATCGTGGCCCCGACCTGGCTCTTGATGTCGTCGCCGATGATGGGCAGCCCCTTGTCGGCGAACATCCGCTCCCAGCACGGATCGGAGGCGATGAAGACCGGCATGCAGTTGACGAAGGCGCATCCGGCCTCGAGCGCCTGCCGGGCGTAGAACTCGGCGGCCTGCTGCGAGCCGACCGGCAGGTAGGACACGAGGACGTCGGTGCGGCTGTCGCGCAGGGTCGCGGCAACATCGGTCTCGGGCTCGTCCGATTCGGTGATCACGGCGCGCAGGTACTTGCCGAGCCCGTCCAGCGTCGGGCCGCGCTTCACCACGACGCCCGTCTTGGGCACGGCCGCGAAGGTCATGGTGTTGTTGGGCGGGGCGGCCAGCGCGTCGGCGACGTCGCGGCCGACCTTGGCGGCGTTTACGTCGAAGGCCGCCGACACCGCGATGTCGTCGACATGGTAGCCGCCCACCGACGCGTTCATCAGCCCGGGGATGGGCTCGTTCCCGCGGGCGTCCTTGTAGAAGGCGATGCCCTGGACGAGCGCGGACGCGCAATTGCCGACGCCGACCACCCCGACCCGCAGTGATTTGCCCGCCAACGCCACCTCCGACCCTTGCCGTTGCAAGTAGCTAGAGGCCCCGGCGCAATTGTCCAAACCGTTCCGCACATTCCTTAGCGCGGCCAAATCCCCGCATCCGGCTCCGGTTGCCCGGATCCGGTCGGTCCAGCCCCCGCCCCGCGGCAAGCGGAAGACGGGCATCATCGTCAACGATTCGCGTTTCGGTAGGCCTCGTTTCGCCCCAATTGTGCCGCGTTAGCACAAAATTCAGCGCCCGATGCTCAGATGCTGGCGCAGGGCAGATGGTCGAACGCTGCCATGGGGTCGCGGGCCACGCATCGTCGGTGGCTCCCGCTACGGCATCGGGCAAGCGCGGGCAGTATTACGGGTCACATCACTTCGGGAGCGGGTCGAGGCCAAGCCTGTCGTCGCCAGACGATACGGTCTCTCCGCCCGGCCGGGCAAGACGTCTTTACGGAGATTCACGGGTATGCTGTTCCGCAAAGCCAGAAACCAGGACGAGATCGCGGCCGAGATCGACCGGCGCGGGAAGATGGACGCGCTCGAGCGGTCCCAGGCCCTGATCGAGTTCGACCTCGAGGGCAACGTCCTCATGGCGAACGCCAATTTCCTCGCCGTCATGGGCTACCAGCTGAGCGAGATCCAGGGCCGCCCGCACGCGATGTTCGTGGAGCCCGACCTGCGCGACAGCCGCGAGTACCGCGACTTCTGGGCCCGCCTGCGCCGTGGCGAGTTCGTCAACGACCTGTTCAAGCGCGTCGGCAATCACGGCAAGACCGTCTACGTGCTGGGGTCCTACAACCCGGTGCTCGGCCCGGACGGCAAGCCGATCAAGATCCTGAAATACGCCATCGACGTGACCGCGATCGAGGAGCGGCGCCACGAGCAGCTCGTCCGCGAGCACGAGAGCGCGGCCGTCCAGGAGAAGCTGGTGGGCGTGCTGGCCGAGGGGCTCGGCAAGCTGGCCGAGGGCGACCTGCGCTACCGGGCGACCGAGCGGTTCCCGGACGCCTACGAGCGCTTGCGCACCGACCTCAACGGCGCCTTCGAGCAGCTCTGCGAGACGATGAAGATCGTGGGCGACAACGCCGCGGCGCTGCGCACCGGCACCCAGGAGATCACCACCGCCTCCGACGACCTGTCGCGGCGCACCGAGCAGCAGGCCGCCAGCCTCGAGGAGACCGCC
Organism: uncultured Lichenihabitans sp.; assembly: GCA_964252065.1. Lineage (GTDB taxonomy): Bacteria > Pseudomonadota > Alphaproteobacteria > Rhizobiales > Beijerinckiaceae > Lichenihabitans. The sequence goes on along the minus strand of CAXUMV010000016.1, from coordinate 17,002 downwards.
GCCGCGCTCGGCGAGATCACGAGCACGGTCCGCAAGACCTCGGAGGGCGCCAAGCATGCCCGCGACGTCGTCAGCGTCGCCAAGAAGGACGCCGAGCATTCCGGCGAGGTCGTCCGGCGCGCCGTCGAGGCGATGGGCGAGATCGAGAAGTCGTCCGGCCAGATCGGCCAGATCATCGGGGTCATCGACGAGATCGCGTTCCAGACCAACCTGCTCGCCCTCAACGCGGGCGTCGAGGCGGCGCGGGCGGGCGACGCCGGCCGCGGTTTTGCGGTGGTCGCCTCCGAGGTGCGGGCGCTGGCCCAGCGCTCGGCCGAGGCCGCCAAGGAGATCAAGGCGCTGATCAACACCTCCTCGCAGCAGGTGTCCACCGGCGTCAGCCTGGTCGGCCAGACCGGCAAATCGCTCGAAGGCATCGCGGCCCAGATCGGCGAGATCAACGAGGTCGTGACCGTGATCGCCGCCTCGGCGGTCGAGCAGGCGACCGCCCTCGACCAGATCAACACCGCCGTCGTGCAGATGGACCAGGTGACCCAGCAGAACGCCGCGATGGTGGAGGAGGCGACCGCCGCAAGCCACAACCTCGCCCACGAGACCGAGCAGCTCGCCCGCCTGGTCGACCGCTTCCAGACCGGACGCAGCCCGGCGACCCCGGCGCCTGCCAAGCGGCCCGCGGCCCGCCAGGCGCCTGTCGCCGCGATGAAGACGGTCGGCCGCGGCGGCGGCGCGGTGCGCAAGCCGGCTCCGGTCGCCTCGGCGGCGGAGGAGTCCTGGGAGGAGTTCTGAGCTTCCCCCCGAGCTGACCGCAAGCCGTCGTACCGGAGTTCCCCACCCCCATGACCAAGCGAAAGCCGAAGCCGGCCGCCGAAGCGAGCCTGCTTCTCGAGGACAAGCTCGACGTGACCAGGGCGAAGTCGCTGCTGGCCGCCCTGATCGAGCGCCGCGGCGCCTCCATCACGGTGGATGCCTCGGCGGTCCAGCACATGGGCGCCCAATGCGCCCAGGTCCTGCTGTCCGCCCGCCGAAGCTGGCAGGACGCGGGCCACGAGTTCCGCCTCGCCCAGCCGAGCGAGGCCTTCGCCGACGGGGCGCGGCTGCTCGGCCTCAGCGCCGATTTTGAGGATTGAGGGCCACCATGAGCAAGCTCGTCATGACCGTCGATGATTCGCGCAGCATGCGGGACATGCTGCGGCTCGCCCTGTCCTCCGCCGGCTTCACGGTGGTGCAGGCCGAGGACGGCGCCCACGGCCTCGACGTGCTGGGCGGCTGCCAGCCCGACGTGATCGTCACCGACATCAACATGCCGCGCCTCGACGGCTTCGGCTTCATCGAGGCCGTGCGGGCCGGGGTCGCCCACCGGGCGGTGCCGATCCTCGTGCTCAGCACGGAAAGCTCGGTCGAGAAGAAGCAGCGGGCCCGGGCCGCCGGGGCCACCGGCTGGATCGTCAAGCCCTTCGATCCCGTCAAACTCGTCGACGCCGTCCGGCGTGTCGCAGCCTGAAGGCGGGGGTCCCCTTGGACACAATGGCCATCATCCGCCAGACCTTCTTCCAGGAATGCGACGAGCAGCTGGTCGAACTCGAGGCGGGCCTGCTTTCCATCGAGGCGGGCACCCACGACGAGGAGACGGTCAACGCCGTGTTCCGGGCCGTGCACTCGATCAAGGGGGGCGCCGGGGCGTTCAACCTGCCCGACCTCGTGCATTTCGCCCATGGCTTCGAGAACACGCTCGATGCGGTCCGCACCGGCAAGATCCAGCCCACGCCGCCGCTGCTGAAGACCATGCTGCGGGCGACCGATTTCCTGAACGACCTCGTGCGCGTCAGCCGCGACGGGCTGCCCCATGACGCCGCGCGCAGCCAGATGCTGTCGGTCGAGCTCGCCGCCTTCCTGCCCGGCGCGGCGGGCACGGCGCCCCGGCCGGCCCAGGCCGCACCGGCGCCGGTCGCCCCGCCGGCTCCGGCCGAGGACGAGTTCGTCTTCGTGCCCACCATGGTCGACCTGTCGGACTTCGCCGACCTCATGGAGCCCGCCTCGGCCGGATATCGCATCCGCTTCAAGCCGCGGCCCGAGTTCTACGCCAAGGGCAGCGAGACCGCGATCCTGTTCCGCGAGGTCGAGCGGCTCGGCACCCTCACGGTGCGGTGCGACGCCTCCGACCTGCCCGGGCTCGAGGCGCTCGACCCCGAGGGCGCCTATCTCGCCTGGGACCTCGAGCTGGCCGCCGGCGCGGACATCGCGGCCGTCCGCGAGATCTTCGAGTTTGTGGAATGGGACAGCGACCTGTCGATCGAGCCGATCGACCCGCCCCCGGGCCTGCCGCCCCTGTCCCTGGACGCCGACCTTGGGCCGGCCATGGACGACGAGCCCGTCCTGCCTCCTGCCCCAGACGAGCCCGCGGCCCCGGCCTTCGAGCCTGTGGCCGCCGCGGCCCAGGCCGCCAATGAGGCCGCGGCGGCGAGCGATGCCTCCCGCAAGGCCGCCCGGAGCGCGACCATCCGGGTCGAGCTCGACCGCGTCGACCGGCTGATCAACCTCGCCGGCGAGCTCGTCATCAACCAGGCGATGCTCAACGAGCAGTCCGTCGACATGGGCCAGTCGAAGCGCTCGGCGGTGTCGAACGGGCTCGACGAGCTCGAGCAGCTGACGCGCGACATCCAGGAAAGCGTCATGGCGATCCGGGCGCAGCCGGTGCGCTCGGTGTTCCAGCGCCTGCCGCGGCTGGTCCGCGAGCTGGCCGCCCAGACCGGCAAGTCCGTGCGCCTGGTCACCGACGGCGAGGGCACCGAGGTCGACAAGATCGTCATCGAGCATCTCGGCGATCCCCTGACCCACATGATCCGCAACGCCATCGACCATGGCATCGAGAGCCCCAAGACGCGCCAGGAGCGCGGCAAGCCGGCCGAAGCCTGCGTCAAGGTCTCTGCGGTGCACCGCTCGGGCCGCATCATCATCGAGGTGTCGGACGACGGGGGCGGCATCAACCGCCCGCGCGTGCGCCAGATCGCCGAGGACAAGGGGCTGATCGCCAAGGACGCCCCGCTGACCGACGAGGAGATCGACAACCTGATCTTCCTGCCCGGCTTCTCGACAGCGGCCGAAGTGTCCGACATCTCCGGCCGCGGGGTCGGCATGGACGTCGTGCGGCGGGAGATCCAGTCGCTCGGCGGTCGCATCGCGATCAGCT
>CAXUMV010000016.1:10775-13805 GCA_964252065.1 uncultured Lichenihabitans sp. | reverse complement strand
TACGCTCGCCGTGCTGGACGGCATGGCGCTCAGCGTCGCGGGCCAGACCTTCGTGGTGCCGCTCAGCGCCGTCATCGAGATCCTGATGCCGCAGGTCGTGCAGGTGCACGGCTTCAACGAGCAGGGGCGGGTCATCGGCCTGCGCAACGGCTTCCTGCCGCTGGTCGACGTCGGCCAGCGCCTGGGCATCCGCTACGAGGCGATCGATCCCAAGGACGGGCTCGTGCTGCTGCTGGAGACCGACGGCGGCGAGCGCATGGGCCTCGTGGTCGACGCGATCCAGGGCCAGCGCCAGGTCGTCATGAAGAGCCTCGAGACCAACTACGGCAAGGTGCCGGGCATCGCGGCCGCCACCATCCTGGGCGACGGGCGCGTCGCCCTCATCCTCGACGTCGACGCGATGGCGCCGGGCCGCCAGTCCGTCCTGACCTTCTCCGACCGTGCCCCGCTGCGATCAGGTGCCCCGATGACGAGCAATCAGAAGATTCCGCCCCGCGAACTCGTCACCTTCCTGATCGGCCGGCACGAGTTCTGCGTCGACATCATGGCGGTGCGCGAGATCCGCGGCTGGACGCCGGCGACCTCCCTGCCGCACTCGCCCGACTACGTGCGCGGGGTCATCAACCTGCGCGGCGCGGTGCTCTCGATCATCGATCTGGCGACCCGGCTCGGGCTGCCGGCCCAGGAGCCGACCGCCCGCCACGTCATCATCGTGGTCGAGGTCTGCGGCCAGCTCACCGGCCTCCTGGTCGATGCGGTCACCGGCATCCTGTCGCTCGAGGGCCATACGATCCTGCCTCCGCCGGCCGCGGCCGCGCTCGGGTCCGAGAGCGCGGTCGAAGGCGTGCTCGCCATCGACGACCGCATGCTGAGCCTCATCCAGCTCGAGAACGTGATGCCCTTCGGCGAACGAATGGCCGCATGAGCGCTCCGCTGGCCAAGACGCTGCCCCCGCGCGAATTCGAGTTCGCCTTCTCGCAGGAGGAGTTCCGCGAGATCGCGGGCATCCTCTATGCGGATGCGGGCATCGCGCTGGCCGAGCACAAGATGCCGCTGGTCTATGGCCGCCTTGTCAAGCGGCTGCGGGCGCTCGGGCTCGAATCGTTCAAGGCCTATTGCGCCCATGTCGGCTCGCGCGGGGGCGCCGAAGAACGCCAGGCCATGATGTCGGCCCTCACCACCAACGTCACCCGCTTCCTGCGCGAGCCGCATCACTTCGACAACCTGCGCACCGTGACGCTGCCCCCGCTGCTCGCGGCCGCCCGCGCGGGCAAGCGCGTGCGGCTATGGTCGGCCGGCTGCTCCTCGGGGCAGGAGCCCTACTCGATCGCCATGACGATCCTCGGCCTCATGCCCGACGCCGGCGAGCGGGACATCAGGATCCTCGCCTCCGACATCGACCCCAACATGATCGCCACCGCCCGCGCCGGCTGCTACGCCGAGGAGGACGTGACCGAGATCCCCAAGGCGGAGCGGACGCGCTGGTTCGATCAGGGGACCGGGCCGGACGGCAGGAGCTGGACCGCCAACGAGGCCATGCGCGGCCTGATCGCGTTCCGGGAGCTGAACCTGATGGGTCCCTGGCCCATGAAGAACCGGTTCGACGTCATTTTCTGCCGCAACGTCGTGATCTATTTCGACGCCGAGACCCAGGCGCGCATCTGGAGCCGCTATGCGGCGGCCCTCCACCCCGGCGGACTGCTCTGCATCGGCCACTCCGAGCGGCTGTCCGGTCCCGCCAAGGACGGCTTCGCCTCGGTCGGCGCCACCATGTACACCCGGCTGGAGACCGCCCGATGACGCCCATCCGCCTTCTTGTGGTCGACGACTCGCGCAGCATGCGGATGCGCATCGGGGCGACCCTGGCCGCCCATCGCGACATCATGGTGGTGGGCGAGGCGGGCGATCCGCTCGAAGCCCGCGAGGCCATCAAGACGCTGCAGCCGGACGTCGTCACCCTCGACGTCGAGATGCCCAAGATGAGCGGGCTCGAGTTCCTCGAGAAGCTCATGCGCCTGCGGCCCATGCCCGTCGTCATGGTGTCGAGCCTCACCGGCCCGGGCTGCGACGCTGCCGTCCGGGCGATGGCGATCGGGGCGATCGACTGCGTGGCCAAGCCCGAGCCGAGCGACCCGCATCCCTTCGCCGACCTCGCGGAGAAGATCCGCACCGCCGCCGCGGTGCGCTTCACGGCGCGCGCCGCCGCCCCGTCCGCCGCCCCGCCCTCGCGCGGGCCGGGCGCCTTCAAGTGCGACGGCCGCATCGTGGCGATCGGCGCCTCGACGGGTGGGGTCGAGGCCCTGAGCGCGGTGCTGGCGGCCTTTCCGGCCGGCTGCCCGCCCACGGTCATCACCCAGCACATGCCGCCCAAGTTCACGACCAGCTTCGCCCAGCGCCTCGACCGCCTGTGCGGGGGCACCGTGACCGAGGCGCGGGACGGCGACGTGCTCGAGCCGGGCCGCGTCTATCTCGCGCCCGGCGGGGAGCGGCACCTCACCATCGTGGGATCGGGCCGGCCGACCTGCCGTCTGCTGCGGGCCGACACCGTCAACGGGCACCGGCCCTCCGTCGACGTCCTGTTCGCGTCCGTGGCCAAGGTGGCCGGGGCGGCGGCGCTCGGGGTGGTGCTTACCGGGATGGGCCGCGACGGCGCCCAGGGGCTCGCCGCGATGCGCAGCGCGGGCGCCTCCACCATCGGCCAGGACGAGGCCAGCTCCCTGATCTACGGCATGCCGCGCGCCGCCTTCGAGGCCGGCGCGGTCGAACGCCAGCTTCCCCTCCACGCGATCGGATCGGCCATCATCGCCAAGACGGCCTCGAAGACGGAGATCGTCAAATGCCCCTAGCAGCCTCCCTCAAGGTGATCATCGCCGATGATCAGCAGACCAGCCGCCTCCTCATCCGGGCCGCGCTCGGCGACATCGGCGTCACGCGCGTCACCATGGCCAAGGACGGCGAGGAAGCGCTGATGACGATGATGCGCGATCCCGCCCATCTCGTGATCTCGGACTTCCACATGCCGAAGATGAA
>CAXUMV010000016.1:3867-10765 GCA_964252065.1 uncultured Lichenihabitans sp. | reverse complement strand
GCGGGCCGTGCGGGCCAACGTGCCGACGCGCAAATCCGCCTTCTTCCTGCTCACGGGGGCGGAGGACGGCGAGTTCCTGAAGCTCGCCATGCAGCTGCAGGTGAACAACTACCTCAAGAAGCCGGTCTCGGTGCCCGAGCTCAGGAAGAAGATCGAAGCCGTCTTCGGGGTCCTGCAATGAGCGTCGCGGACCGCCTCGAGGATCGGCGGTCCGTCGGCATGCGCGCGGTGTCGGACCACATCATCCAGGGCGAGCAGCGGGTCACGGGCGATGCGGACGTCGTGCTGGCGACGATCCTGGGCTCGTGCGTCTCGGCCTGCCTGCAGGACCCGGTGGCCAGGATCGGGGGCATGAACCACTTCCTGCTGCCAGGCGATCTCGACGATGCGGAGGTGGGCGAGCGGCTGGGCGTCCATGCGATGGAACTGCTGATCAATGCGCTCCTCTCCGCGGGTGCCTCGCGCCGGCGCCTGCAGGCGAAGGTGTTCGGGGGCGCCAACCTCAACATGGGCCTTGCCGACATCGGCAGCTCGAATGCGGCCTTCGCGCGTCAGTTCCTGCGACGGGAAGGCATCCCGGTGGTGGCCGAGTGCCTGGGCGGGCGGCTCGGCCGCCGCGTGCAGTTCTGGCCCGTGACCGGACGGGCGCGCCGGAGCTTCCTGGCCGCCACCGACCACGCCGTCCATGCCCTGCCGGGCATCGTGCCGACGCCCAGCGCGTTCGGCTCGCTGGAGCTTTTCTGAGCCATGCCGCTATCGTCCGCCGCCCTTCACGATGCCAGCGAGGTCACGGCCTTGGACAGTCTGGGGCGCCTGCTCGGCCGCATCGGGGCCGAGCTCGACGACGTGGCGGCGCGCCTCGGGCGCCTCACCATCGCCGGCGGACCCTCCGGCCGCGAGGGCGGGCTGTCGCACAAGGAGCTGACCGCGCTCCAGGACATCGATCTCGCCTATCAGGTGCTGCAGTCGATCGCCGCCGTGATGCGGCGGGCCGCCCTGTGCGAGGCGGCCGCCGCCGCCATCGACGTCGAGCGCCTGGCCGAGGGCCTGCCGCTCGAAGCCATGACCCGGCTCGTCACCGGGCGGCCCGATCATCGCGAGGCGGGCGGCGACCTCGACCTCTTCTGAGCGCTAGCGCCGTTCGAGGACCATCAGCAGCCCCGGGGCGGGACGGCCGGCCTCGAGCCGGATGGTCGTGGCCTGCCGGGCCGCCACCGCGAAACGGGCGGCGGCGGTGCGCTCGGCGTAGTCGATCGCATGGGCGAACCGCCCCGAGGGAAGCACCGCGTAGGCGCCCTCCGGCATCGTCTCGATGCTGGCGGCGAACAGGCCGCCCGGCCGGAGCGAGGCCGCCACCCGGTCGAACAGCTCCTGCAGGTCGCCGAAATAGATGAGAACGTCCGCCGCGAAGACGAGATCGAAGCGCCCGGGCTGCCCGGCCAGGAACTCCAGCGCCTCGGCCTTGACGAGCTCCGCATAGAGCCCCCGTCCGCGGGCCTGGTCGAGCATCCGGCCCGACAGGTCGACGCCCGTCAGGCGCCCGGACATCGGCGCGAGATGGCGGGCCGCGAGCCCGGTGCCGCAGCCGAGATCAAGGGTCTGCGCGAAGCCCGCGCGGAGCGGGGTGACCAGCCGCGCCATCTGTTCGGGGGCGCCGTATTGCAGCACCTCGACGAGCTTCTGGTCGAAGGTGCCCGCAAAGCCGTCGAAGTGGCTTTCGAGGTAGTCGGCCGGGGCGCGGGTGAGGGCGCGACCCTCGAGCGCATCGAGGAGATAGCGCTGCGCGGCGTCGCCCGGGTCCCGGGCGAGGCGAAGGCGGCCGACCGCGACCGCGGCCTCGCGATGCCCGTAGGCGCTGAGGATCGAGAAGGCGTCGTGCAGGGCCTCGGCTGGGCTCTGCCCCTCCGCCCCGGCCAGGGCCGGATAGGCCGCCCAGGCCTCGTCCAGCCGGCCTTCGATGATCGTCGTCAGCGTGCGCGCGAGGGCGTATTTGCGCCGGGAGCCGGCATCGAGCACAGCCTGGCCGGCGGCGGCCTCGAACGCCGCCGCGCAGGCTGCGAAGCGGCCGCCGAGATGAAGCACATGGCCGAGGGCCGCGAACCCGACGGCGTTGGCGTAGCCGTTCGCGATCGCGGCCTCGAGGCTCGCCGCGGCCTCATCGAGGCGCCGCTCGGCGAAATGCAGCAGCCCTAGCCCGAAATGGGCTTCGCCGAGCGCGGGATCGAGCTGCAGCGCACGCCCGAACGCGTGCTCGGCCTCGCGGTTGAGCGCGGCCCGGCTCTTCAGGCCCGCGAGCATTAGCCAGGAGCGGGCCTGGTCCGGCTGCAGCGCGATCGAGCCCTCGATGCAGAGCCCGGCCAGCGCGGGGTTGCCGGCCCCATCATAGGCGCCCGCGAGATCCCGCCACAGGTCGGCATCGTCGGCCGCCGACGTGAGGGCGGCGCGAAACGCCTCGACGGCCTCGGCGATCCGTCCGGCCTGCCATTGCAGCAGCCCGTAATGCCGGAGGGCGGGGGCGTCCCGGCCGTAGCGGGCGAGCAACGCCCGGGCCTCCGGCGAGCTCTCCCGCAGTCGCCCGAGCAGGGCGTCGACCTCGGTCGGGGAGGGCAGGTCCAGAAGGTCGGTCGCCGATGCCAAGGAGCCCCCCTGGCTCCTTGATAAAGGTCGGCGGCGGCTTTTCAACCGGCGACGTTGAAGCTTTTACGGCGACGAGGTCGGCCCGACCAATGCCCAACTCCCCGCTTGGGCGCGGGCCGAAGGGGCTGACCGGGACGGGTGCTTCAGCCAGAGCGGGAACCTTGCGTGATCCGCGGGGCTCAGAACTCGGTCCAGCCGTCGTCCGCCAGGGCGAGGGCGGCGGACTGCTGCGGGCGGGCGTGGCCCGGGCGGGGGGCCGGCTTGTGGGCCCGCCGGGCGGGCTCGGCGGCGGGGCGTGACGTCTCCAACACGCTCCCCGTGTTGAACCGGTGCACGCGGCCCGCGAGGCGGTCGGCCTCCTGGGAGAGCGCATGGCTGGCGGCCGTCGACTGCTCGACCATGGCGGCGTTCTGCTGGGTGACGTCGTCCATCTGGGCGACGGCCGTGTTCACCTCGTTCAGTCCCACGGACTGCTCCTGGGCGCTGCTGGCGATCGCGGCGACGGCTTCGTTGATGTCGGCGACATGCCGCGCGATCCGCTCCAGCGCGGCCCCGGTCTCCCCGACGAGTTCGACCCCTTCGCCGACATGGGCGGCCGAGCTCGAGATGAGCTGCTTGATCTCCTTGGCGGCTTCCGCCGAGCGCTGGGCGAGCGCCCGCACCTCGGAGGCGACCACCGCAAATCCTCGGCCGGCATCGCCCGCCCGCGCCGCCTCGACGCCCGCGTTGAGGGCGAGCAGGCTGGTCTGGAAGGCGATCTCGTCGATGACCCCGATGATCTGCCCGATCTGGTTCGAGGAACGCTCGATGCTGTCCATCGCCACCACGGCGCGGCGGACGACCTCGCCGGACTGGGTCGCCTCGCCCTTGGCGGACTTCACCACCTCGCTGGCCCGCACGGCGCCGTCCGCCGTGCGCTGCACCGCCCGCGTGATCTCGTTCAGCGCCGCCGCGGTCTGCTCGAGGCTGGAGGCCTGCTGCTCGGTGCGGCGCGACAGGTCGTCGGCGGCCCCCCGCATTTCCATGGAGCCGGTCTTCATGGCCAGGACGTCCTGGCCGATCTCGATCATCGTCCCCTGCAGCGTCTCGACGGTGGCGTTAAAGCGCGTGCGCAGCCGGTCGGTGCCGGCCGAGAACGGGGTCGCGATGCGGTAGACGAGGTCGCCCTCCGACAGCCGGGTCAGCGCCGTCCCCATCTCGCTGATCGCGAACTCGCTGCGGGCGGCCTCCTCGGCCTTTTCGGCATCGCGCGCGGCCCGCTCCTGGTCGGCCTGGGCCTGGGCGTCGCGAGCCTCGGTCTCGATCCTGAGCTTCTCGGCCGCCGCCGTCTTGAAGTGCTGCACGGCGTCGGCCATCTGGCCAAGCTCGTCCTTCCGCCCGAGCGCCGGCACCACCACGCCGTGGTTGCCGCGCGCGAGCTCCCGCATCGTGCTCGTCATAGCCGCGACGGGCCGCGCGATCAACCGCGTCAGCGCCCACCCGATCGCGATCGCGGCGACGAGCGCCGCCAGCCCCCCGGCGAGCAGGATGGCCTTGAGCGTGCCGTAGCCGGCCTCCTCGGCGGCCTGGCTGGCCGTCGCCGCGTCCCCGATGCTATCGCGCGCGGCATCGAGGCTCGCGCGGAACTTGTCGTTGATCGCGATGTTCTCCGGTGTCTTGGTGAGGCTCAGCGCCAGCGCGGGATCCTGCCTGTCGACGATGGCGTCCGCTTGGCGGTCGCCGATCTGGCTGCGCCAGCGGCCCGCGGCGTCGTCGACGGCATCCAGCGAGGGACGCAGCGCCTGATCCGAACCGGCGAGATCCCTGGCCTTGGCAATGGTGGCGTCGTAGCGCGACTTCGCCTCGTTGTAGAGCCGGGTCTGCCGCGGCGTCCCCTCGAGGATCATGCCCCGCACCGCCGAGCGCGAATCGTAGAAATGCGACACAGCCACGTCGAGCTGGTCGAGAAGGTTCGCCGACCGCGTATCTTCGTCCGACATCGCCCGCAGCCGGTCGAGCGAGACGAAGCTGATGCCTGTCGTGATCGCCACGGAGGCGAGCACAACCGCGAACCCGAAACCGAGTTTACGGGTGATCGACATGTTGTTCAGCCACATCATACGCATCCGACTTGATGGGTGACGCCTGGCCACCGCGCAGGGTCGACCTGAGTCTTTTCACGATTTTCTCAATGCTTTCTAAAGACTGGCGCGAATGTCCGGACCCTCACCCCATGTCCTCGCCGAACCGGCTCCGGAGGGCCTTGAGGGCGCGGTGCATGTTGACCTTGAGCGCCCCCTTGGTCTTGCCGGTCAGGCGGGCCGCCTCCTCCAGCGAGAGCTGCCGCAGCGCGAGGGTCTCGATGGCCTCGCGCTGGCCGGCGGGCAGCTGGTCCACCGCGTCCTGGATCAGGCGGCCGTCGAGGGCGGGCGTCGCCCCGGCCTCGACGGCGGGATCGGGATGGGCCTCGTAGTCGAGGGGCGCGAACACCTCGCGCCGATCCTGCCGGCCGCTTCGGCGCAGGGCATCGATGGCGCGCCGGCGGGCGATCGCACACAGCCAGCCCGAGAAGCTCCGGGTCGGGTCGTAGGTCTGGCGGGCGCGGTGCACGGTGATCAGCACCTCCTGCACGGCATCGTCCACGCGGCCCGGCTGCACGCCCTGGTGGCGTACCACGCGGCGCACGAGGGGGATGCAGGCCCGCAGCAGCCGCTCGTAGGCGAGCCGGTCGCCCCGTTGCGCGGCGGCCATCATCGCCGCCCATTCCGCATCGAGCCGCGCAGCCCTGTCCTGGTCTCCGCCCGTCATCGATGCGACGCCGCCACCCCTCAATCGGAGGCGGAGCTTATACGGTCCTGCCGCGCGTTAAAGCTCCTCGCTTGGTGGTCCCGAAGCGAGTCCGTGCCGTGGCGATCCGGGCCGCGGCGGGATGCCCGACAGGGCGGATGAGGGATCTCCGGCCAGGACGGTTGCCCATCGCGGACTCACGGCGCGGGGGTGACGCGGGCGGCGGCGAGGATCGAGCCGTCCGGGGCTTCGAGCAGGACGGCCGCCGAGTCGCCTGCCGGCGCGGGGGCGGTCGCGGTGGCGGCCGTGCCGGACCAGCGGCCGATCGAGGCGATGGAGCGGACGATGTTGGATTCGACCAGGGTCCGGCCGCTGTTCTCGCCGCGCCCGACGCTGGTGCGGTGCTGGCCGTCGTAGCCCACGAGGACGATGCGGGCCGTCCCGCGCCCGGTCCCGAGCGTGACCGACACGGTTCCGCCCCGCAGGGTCGCATCGAGGGCAGGGGCGTCGCGGTCCTGCCGGCGAGCGGCGGCGATGGCGGCCTCGGCCGCGCCGCGGTCGGACCCCACGAGGCCCTGGCGGCCATCGACCACCATCTCGGGCGTGTAGGATCCCTCGCCGAAGCGGGCGGCGTAGTGGCCCTGTCGTTCGGTCGCGGCCGCCATCGAGAAGGGATCCGTCCAGCCGAGGCTGTTCCAGTACGTCACGTGGAAGGCGAGCGGCAGCACCTCGCTCCGCCCGCGGGCGAGGTCGGTCAGGTAGGCGTCGGCCGGCGGGCAGGACGAGCAGCCCTCGGAGGTGAACAGCTCGACGACCACGGGCCTCTCCGCCGCGGCGGCGGCCGGGCCGGTCCACGGCCCGAGCATGAGCGCGATGGCAAGAATGCGCGGCACCATGGGACCTCTCCACGAACCAGACCCGATGGGGAGGTTCGCTGCGGCGCCCGGCGACGTTACGCGTCCCGATCGAGCCCGCCCTCAGTCGGCGGTCGGCAGCCGGCGGATCGTGAACTCGATGCGGCCGTCGGCCAGTTCGCGCCAGGACTCGATTTCGGTCATGTAGGCGGCCTTGGGGAAGCGGTGGAAGCAGTCCTGGGCGACGGCCCGGGCCTCCTCGCGCGGCAAGGTGAAGGTGTCCCGCCGGAAGGCATCGCGCGCGCTGCCGCCGGCCCCGGCCCCCACCCGGTCCCGCCGGGCGCCGAGCCGCCGGGCGACGTCGACGGGGCTCTTCCGTTCGAAACCCATGGGATGCTCCGCACTGACCCCGCATCCTCCATTTTAATCGAGAACCCGCGAAGGTCGAGTCAATTGGCCGCAGTCCGCCTCACGCGCCCTGCGTCGCCTCGATCGCCGCGTCGAGCAGCGCCGCGAGCCGGGCCGGGTCCTGCGGGAAGCCGGCCCGGATCCAGGCGGCCTGGAAGGCCTTGAGCACCGCGCCCACCCGCCGGCCGCCCGTGATGCCGCGCGCCATCACCTCCGCGCCGCCGATCGGCACC
>CAXUMV010000016.1:0-3857 GCA_964252065.1 uncultured Lichenihabitans sp. | reverse complement strand
ATCGTCTTCTGCATGGCGACGTCGTGCAGCGGCTGCGCGATCGGCACCACCGGCGGCGCTTCGCGAGCCACGATCGCGTAGGCCTCCCTCCAGCCCGCCGCGTCCGCCGGCCCGGCATCGGCCATGGCCAGCAGCACGCCGTCGCGCGCGCCCTGCGACCCGCAGGCGAGCAGAAGCGCGAGCCCCTCCGCGCGATCGGGCGGCCTTGCGGGATCGAGCCGCTGCCGCGCCTCGCGCGCACCGACGAGCCGTCCCGCCTCGCCGTTCGACAGGCGCAGCCGGTCGCGAAGCCGGGCCGCATCGGCGGCGTCCCGGGTCCAGGCGGCGAGCCGCAGCAGCCCGTCCGGCGCGAGACCGAGCCCGGCCTCGCAGGCCGCCAGGCGCCCCAGGCGCTCGGTGTCGGCCGGCCCGCCGAGGACGAGGGACGCGATGCCGGCCTCGTCCATGCTCGTTGCGGTCACGGCGGCGCCCTCGGCCGCAAGGAGCTTCAGCGTCTCGGCCCGGACGCGCTCGCGCGACAGGCGGCTCAGCGCGTCCCTGTGCCGCGTCGCGGCCGCCAGCCCGTCGGGGTCGGGCGGGCCGGCCCCGTAGGCGGCATGGAAGCGGAAGAAGCGCAGGATGCGCAGCACGTCCTCCGTGATGCGCCGGTCCGGGTCGCCGATGAAGCGCACGCGCCGGTCCGCGAGATCCGCAAGGCCGCCCACCGTGTCGTGCACCGTGCCCTCGCGCGTGAGGCTCAGCGCGTTCATCGTGAAGTCCCGCCGGGCGGCATCCTCGGCGAAGTCGCGCGAGAACCGCACGATTGCGTGGCGGCCGTCCGTCTCCACGTCGCGCCGGAGCGTGGTGACCTCGAAGGCGGTGCCGCCGGCCTGGACCGTGACCGTGCCGTGGGCGAGCCCCGTCAGGATGGCCCGCAGCCGCGCCGCGCCCGCCCGGGCCAGCACGACCGCGGGCTCGGCCGTCGTGGCGATGTCCATGTCGGCGACCGGGCGGCCGATCAGCGCGTTGCGCACCGCGCCCCCGATGAGGCGCGCCTCCTCCCCGTCCCGGTCGAGCAGGGCGAGCAGGCGCTGCAGCGGCGGGTGGGCGAGGAGGGCAGGGTCGGCGAGCCGGCCCCTGGCGTCGAGGCGGAGCCGGCGCGCCGTCACCGGATCTCGCCGTGCACGACCTGGCCGTTCTCGACATGGGCCGGCACGTAGGTCCCGCCGCGCCGCGGCGCCGCGAAGCCGAAGACCACGAGGCCCGCCAGCACCAGCGCCAGCCCGGCGAGCGAGAGCAGCGCCAGCCGGCCCTTCGACCACTGCGGCGCGAGAAGGCGGAACCGGCTCTGCAGCAGGACCACGATGCCGTAGACCACGAAGGGCAGCAGGAACAGGCCGAGCCCGTCGGCGAAACCGCGCGCCATCAGGCGTAGAGCCGGTCGTACAGGGTGCGGATTACGCCGGCCGTGACGCCCCAGATGCGCCGCTCTCCGTAGGCCATCACGTAGAAGCTGTGCACGCGGCCCTCCAGCGCCCGGCTGCCGCGCGCATGGTTGGCCTGGTCCATGAGGAAGGCGAGCGGCACCTCGAACACGTCGGCGACCTCGGCCGGGTCGGGCGTGAGCTCGAAGGGCGGGGTCACCATGGCGACGGTCGGCACGATGAGGAACCCGGTTCCGGTGAGATAGGGATCGAGATAGCCGATCGGGGTGACGCGGGCGGGATCGAGCCCGACCTCCTCCTCGGCTTCGCGCAAGGCGGCCGCGGCCGGGGAGGCGTCGCCGGCCTCGATCTTGCCGCCCGGCAGGGCGATCTGCCCGGAATGGTCGCGCAGGTGGCCGGCGCGGAGCGTCATCAGCAGCGTCGCGCTCCCCTCCCGGGCGATCACCCCGATCAGCACCGTGGCCGCGCGCGGCCGGCGGATCGTGGCGGGGTCGTAGCCGCTCAGGCGATGGTCGCCCGCAAGCCTCGCGCGGTCGCTCTCCAATGGATCGGGGTGCGGGACAAGATCCAGCCGGGCCCGCGCGCGCCGCTCGAAGGCCGCGGCCGAAAAGCCCGGCTCCTCCCGGCCGACCGCGGCGTCGGTCACATGGCCTCCCCGAGGGCCGACGCCGGGGCGATGGGGAAGAACATCCCGGCCGACATGACCCCGACGGTCGCCTCCGGCCCTTCGCCCGACACCGTGCTGCGCTCGACCAGATCGAAGAACAGGGCGCGGGTGACCAGGGCCTCGAGTCCTGGCCGCACGGTCAGGTAGGGCTTGATCCCGCCCGCGGCGGCCGGCCGGAACTGCAGCGGGTGGGCGGCCTCGGCCGTGACCCAGTCCCCGACATTGGTGCGGAAGGCGAGCGTCGGCCCCGCCTCGACCGCCATCTCCACCGCGACGAACGGGGCGTCCTCCACCGTGATGCGCACCTTCTCGACCGGCGTCACCAGCATGATGCCGTCCGGGTCGTGCCGCAGGATCGAGGCGAACAGCCGCACCAGGGCCGGGCGGCCGATCGGGGTGCCGCCGTAGAACCAGGTGCCGTCGCGCGCGATGCGCATGTCGATATCGCCGCAGAAGGGCGGGTTCCACAGGTGCAGGGGCGGCGCCCCGGCGCCGGCGGCCGTGCGCTGCGCCGCCGCGCCGATCGCCTCCAGGCTTCCCCCGCCGGTCAGGGATTGGGCACTTTCTTTCGCCATCATCTCGTTTCAAGCGTTGAGACGTGATTGTGGACCATGCGACCCGGGCGCGCATCGGGAAAGTGCAGCGGCGAAGGGGCGACCCCCCGCCGCCGCCGCACCGGCGATTGACGCGCCCTTGCGATGCTCGTCTCATGGCGACCGCCGGCCGGCCGGTGGCACCCTGACGGCTCCCTGCACCCTGAAGGCGGTTCGATGACCCTTGTCGAGGACGGCGGTTCCACGGCGGCTGCCCGGGCGGCCGCGACAGCGCTCGACCGCATGGCGGCGGCGCGGGACGCCATCGGCCAGGTCATCTACGGGCAGGGGGAGGTGGTCGAGCAGGCGCTGGTCACCATCCTCTCCGGCGGCCACGGGCTGCTGGTGGGCGTGCCGGGCCTTGCCAAGACCAAGCTCGTCGAGACGCTCGGCACGGTGCTCGGGCTCGACACCCGCCGCGTCCAGTTCACGCCCGACCTCATGCCGGCCGACATCATCGGCTCGGAGGTGCTGGAGGAGGCCCCCGACGGGCGGCGCAGCTTCCGCTTCGTGCGCGGCCCCATCTTCACCCAGCTCCTGATGGCCGACGAGATCAACCGCGCGAGCCCGCGCACCCAGTCGGCGCTGCTGCAGGCCATGCAGGAGAACCATGTGACCGTGGCGGGCGCCGCGCACGACCTGCCGCGTCCCTTCCACGTGCTTGCGACCCAGAACCCGATCGAGCAGGAGGGGACCTACCCGCTGCCCGAGGCGCAGCTCGACCGCTTCCTGATGCAGATCGACGTGGCCTATCCCGACCGCGATGCCGAGCGGCGCGTCCTGATCGAGACGACGGGCGACGCCGAGGCGGTCGCCCGGCCCGCCATGACGGCGGAGGATCTCGCCCTCACCCAGCGCCTCGTCCGCCGCATGCCGGTGGGTGACAGCGTCGTCGAGGCCATCCTCGACCTCGTGCGCGCCGCCCGCCCCGGCGAGGGGGCCGGCGACATCGTGCGGCACATCGCCTGGGGCCCCGGCCCGCGCGCCGCCCAGGCCCTCATGCTCGCCAGCCGGGCGCGGGCGCTCGTGGACGGCCGGCTCAGTCCCTCGCTCGACGACGTGGCAGCCCTCGCTCCGGCGGTCCTCAAGCACCGCATGGCCCTGACTTTCGCGGCGCGGGCGGACGGCGAGACCGTGTCGGGCCTCATCCGCCAGCTCGTCGGGCGGATCGGC
>CAXUMV010000015.1:12356-19084 GCA_964252065.1 uncultured Lichenihabitans sp. | reverse complement strand
GGCGCGGCCGTGACGGCGGGCTTTGCCTTCGACGTGCCGGTCCGCTTCGACACCGACTATCTCGAGATCGACCTGTCGCATTTCGAGGCCGGCCAGATCCCCAACATCCCCATCGTCGAGATCCGCCCATGAAGGCCGTCCCCGCGACCCTCGCGGCCCATCTCGAGACCGGCACGACCACCATGGCCTATTGCTGGCGGGTGACGCGGGCGGACGGCGTCGTGCTGGGCTTCACCGAGCACGACCGCGACCTCGTCTACGCCGGTACCGCGTTCGCGGCCTCCTCCGGCTTCACGGCGAGCCAGATCCAGCAGTCGCTCGACCTGTCGATCGACAACATGAACGCCGCCGGCGCGCTGTCCTCGGCGCTCCTCACCGAGACCGACATCCTGGCGGGCCGCTACGACGATGCGGCCGTCGAGCTGTTCTGGGTCAACTGGGCAGACCCGACCCAGGGGCTGACGATCGCGACCGGCAATCTCGGCGAGGTGACGCGGGCGGGGCTCGCCTTCTCGTCGGAGTTCCGCTCGCTGGCGGGCCGGCTGAACCAGAAGATCGGCACGACCTGCGAGCGCTCCTGCTCGGCCCGGCTCGGCGACGACCGGTGCAGGGTCGACCTCGCGCGGCCCGCCTACCGGGCGACTGTGGCGGCAAGCACCGCGGGCCTCGTCAGCGCCATCACGGTGACGGGCGTGGCGGGGTTTGCGGCCGACTGGTTCACCTTCGGGACCCTCACCTTCGGGTCCGGCGCCAATGCGGGCCTCGCCTTCGACATCAAGGCGCACCTGCGCACGAGCGGCATCGACATCCTCCAGCTCTGGGCCCCGACGCCCTTCCCGGTCGTGCTCGGCGACACCGCCACCGCGCTCGCCGGCTGCCGCAAGAGCCTTGCGACCTGCAAGGTCAAGTTCGCCAACGTGCCAAATT
This sequence comes from uncultured Lichenihabitans sp., assembly GCA_964252065.1. Classification (GTDB taxonomy): domain Bacteria; phylum Pseudomonadota; class Alphaproteobacteria; order Rhizobiales; family Beijerinckiaceae; genus Lichenihabitans. The sequence continues at coordinate 18,157 of CAXUMV010000015.1, read as the reverse complement.
TCCGCGGCTACCCGCACATCCCGGGCGCCGACGTCGTCACCCGCTACGCCGTGCAGGGCGCGCTCGACGCCTCCGGCGGCTCGCTGTTCGCGGGGACCTGACCGATGCCGACCCGGCCCGACATCGTGGCGGCCGCGCGCCGCTGGATCGGCACGCCCTACCACCACCAGGCGTCGCTCCGCGGGGCGGGCTGCGACTGCCTCGGGCTTGTGCGCGGGGTCTGGCGCGACCTCTACGGCACCGAGCCCGAGGCGCCCCCGCCCTATACGCCCGACTGGGGCGAGGTCGGGGGCACCGAGCATCTGCTGGAGGCCGCCGGGCGGCACATGGACGCCGTGCCGCTCGACCGCATCCGCCCCGGCGACCTGATCCTGTTCCGCCTGAAACCCAACACCGTCGCCAAGCACGTCGCCCTCCTGAGCGGACCCCAGCGCATGATCCATGCACAATCGGGCGACGAGGTCCGCGAGGTCGCGTTCACGGTCGGCTGGTGGGCGCGCGCCACCGCCGCCTTCGCGTTCCCCGGCGCCGAGGGCTGAGGGGTGGCGACCCTCATCCTGCGCTCGGCCGGCGCGGCGATCGGCACCGCGCTGGGCGGGCCGCTCGGCGGCGTCCTGGGCGGCGCGCTCGGCGCCGTCGGGGGCGCGGTGGTCGACGGCCTGCTGGCCCGCACCCTGACCCCGCGGCGGTCCAGCCCGCAGCTCAGCGAGCTGCCGATCACCAACGCGACCGAGAGCGTCGTGCTGCACAAGCTCTGGGGCCGCATGCGGCTGGGCGGCAACGTCATCTGGTGCTCGCGCTTCGACACCGTCACGACCAGCCAGTCGGCGGGCTCGGGCAAGGGCTCGCTGTTCGGTGCCCCCAAGACCAAGGTCACCCACTACAGGATGAGCTTCGCGGTCGCCTTCTGCGAGGGGGGCGACACGGTCAGCCTCGGCCGCGTCTGGGCCGACGGCAACCAGCTCGACATGAGCCGCCATGCCCACACGTTCCACAACGGCTCCGAGGCCCAGGCGCCGGACAGCTTGATCGAGAGCATCGAGGGCGCCGGCAACGCGCCGGCCTACCGGGGCACCTGCTATCTCGTATTCGACACGATGACGCTCGACGACTTCGGCAACCGCATGCCGCAGATCACCGCCGAGCTGATCCGCCGCTCGCCCTATGCGGATACCGACGACGTCGCGGGCCAGCTCAAGGCCGTGTGCCTGCTGCCCGGCGCGGGCGAGTTCGTGCTCGGCACGCGGGAGTACCAGTCCTCGGACGGGTTCGGGAACTGGTTCCCCGAGAACCAGCACCAGAAGACCGGCCTGCCGGACTTCTACGGCTCCATGGACGAGCTCGCCGCCGCCCTGCCGGGACGGGAGGCGGTCAGCCTCGTGGTCACCTGGTTCGGCACGGACCTGCGCGCCGGGGTCTGCCAGGTGACCCCCAAGGTCGAGACCCGCGCCAAGACCGTGAAGCCGGCCGACTGGGCGGTCGCGGGCTTCACGAGGGCCACCGCCCCCCTCGTGAGCCGGATCAGCCCCGCGGCGCTCGACCCGACCGGCATCACGGGCGGCTCGACCTCGGCGGCCGCCGTTCCGGCTTTCGGCGGCACGCCCTCGGACGCGACCGTCACGCAAGCCATCCGGTACTGCCGGGCGGTCGGCATCCGGGTGATGTTCTACCCCTTCGTCATGATGGACATCCCCGGCGGCAACGGCCTGCCGGACCCCCATAGCGGCGCCGAGCAGGCGGCCTTCCCCTGGCGCGGACGCGTCACCTGCTTCCCCGGCCCCGGTCAGGCCGGCACCGCCGACCGGACGAGCGCGGCCGCGGCGCAGGTCGACGCCTTCTTCGCCCGGTACGGCGCCATGGTGCTGCATTACGCCGATCTCTGCGTCGCGGCCGGCGGGGTCGACAGCTTCGTGATCGGCTCCGAGCTCGTCGGGCTGACGCGGCTTCGCTCCGCGCAGGGCCAGGGCCCCTATCCGGCCGTGCAGGCCCTCAAGACGCTCGCGGCGTCGGTCAAGGCGATCGTCGGGCCGTCCTGCAAGGTCGGCTACGCGGCGGACTGGTCCGAGTACCACTCCCACCGGCCGGCCGACGGGTCGGGCGACGTCATCTTCAACATGGACCCGCTGTGGAGCGACCCGCACATCGATTTTATCGGGATCGACAACTACCTGCCGCTGTCCGACTGGCGGGACGGCTCGCCGAACCTCGATGCCGATCCTGTGAACGGGCCGACCGCCATCCACGACAAGGCCTACCTGTCGGCCAACGTCGAGGGCGGCGAGGACCATGCCTGGTACTACGCGAGCGATGCCGACCGCGTGGCCCAGGCCCGCACGCCGATCGTCGACGGCGCCCATGGCGAGCACTGGGTGTTCCGCCAGAAGGACATCCGCGCCTGGTGGCAGAACCCCCATCGCAGCCGGCCGGGCGGGGTGCGCGAGGCGGCCGCGACCGGGTACCGGCCGGAGGGCAAGCCGGTCTGGTTCACCGAGTTCGGCTGCCCGGCGGTCGACAAGGGCACCAACCAGCCGAACGTCTTCTTCGACCCCAAGTCGAGCGAGAGCGTCCTGCCCTACTTCTCGTTGGGCTCGAAGGACGATGCGATCCAGCGCGCCTATCTCGAGGTGACGCTCGCCTACTGGCGCGACCACGCCCCCCTCTCGAGCGTCTACGGCGGCCCCATGGTGGAAGCCGCCAACATGTATGCCTGGGCCTGGGACGCGCGGCCCTATCCCGACTTCCCGGCGCTGACCGGCGTCTGGCACGACACGCCGAACTACGAGCTCGGCCACTGGCTGACCGGCCGGATCGAGGCGGTGCCGCTCAAGTGGATCATCGCCGAGCTGTGCGCGGCCGTGGGGGTCGCGGCTTACGACACGAGTCGCTTGCTGGGCGCTAACACGCTCGTGCCGGGCTACGCCACGGACGCGCTCGCCTCCCCGCGCGACATGCTGGCGGGGCTGATGGACGCCTTCCAGTTCGACGCCTGCGAGAGTGGCGGCCGCCTCGTGTTCTTCGCCCGCGGCAACGTCAGCCCGGTGGTGCTGACCGAGGCGGATCTCGTCGTCGACGGCGAGGGGGACGTCGGCTACGCCTTCGTGCGCGCCCCGGAAACCGACCTGCCCGGCTCGGTGCGGATCAGCTTCGCGGACCCGTTCCGGGCCTATGCCACGGGCTCGGTCGAGGCCCGCAAGCCGACCGGGACCAGCCAGGCGGTCGCGACCGTCTCGACCGCGGCCGCGCTCGACCAGACCTACGCGGCCGCCGTCGCGACATCGATCCTGCAGCAGGCCTGGATGGCGCGCGAGACGGCCACCATCAAGGTGCCGCCCAGCCGCGTGGCGCTCGACCCGGGCGATGCCGTGACGCTGACGCTGGAGGGCGTGACGCTGCCCTTCCGGGTCAAGGAGGTGCAGACCTCGACCTATCGGGCCCTGGAGCTGATCGGCTTCGACCCCTCCCTGCTCCGGGTCGCGGTCGCGCCCGAGCCGGCGACGGGCGCCGCCTCGATCGGCGCCTTCGGGCCGCCGGTCGTGCTCGTCATGGACCTTCCCATGCTGACCGGCACGGAGGAGCAGCCCTGGGCGCCGCGGGTCGCGGCCTACGCCAACCCGTGGGCCGGGGTCGACCTTTACCGGCGGAACGGCGGGGGCGGCTTCGACTATGTGGCGACGGCCACCACGCCGAGCGTCATGGGCGTCTTGACGAGCCCCTTCTACCCCGGCCCGGTCAACCGGTGGGACCGGGGCAACACCCTCTCGGTCCGCTTCTTCTCCGCCGCCGGGCTGCTGTCGGTCGCGGACGCGCAGGTGCTGGCGGGCGCGAACGCCCTCGGGGTGCAGAACCCCGCCTCCGGCCAATGGGAGGTGGTGCAGTTCGCGACCGCGACCCTGACCGGGACGAACAGCTACGCCCTGACCCGTCTGCTGCGCGGGCAGCTCGGCACCGAAGGCGCCATGGGGACCGGGGCGGTCCCGGTCCCGGCGGGCGCGCCGGTCGTGGTGCTCGACCCGGCCAGCCTGACCGTGCTGCCCGCATCCGTCGACAACCGCGCCCTCGCCCAGACCCTGCGCTACGGCCCGAGCACGGGCGCCGTGGGCGACGACAGCTTCGCGGAGGCGACCGTTGCCGTCGCGGGCGTCGGCCTCAGGCCCTGGTCGCCGAGCCAGGTCACGGCCCGGCGCGATCCCGCGACGGGCGACGTCGCGGTCGGCTGGGTCCGGCGGACGCGCTTTGCGGGCGACAGCTGGGACCCCGACACCGTGCCGCTGAACGAGGACCGCGAGGCCTACGAGCTCCGCGTCCTCAGGCCCGACGGTACGCTCGCCCGGAGCGTCGCCGGGCTGACGGCGCCGGGCTGGAGCTACCCGGCCGCCGCGCAGGCGGCCGACTTCGGCGCGGCGCAGCCCGCCTACACCTTCGCCATCGCGCAGGTCTCGGCCCTCTTCGGGCCGGGCCAGCCGGCAACCCGCACGGTGACCCTGTGAGCAGCACCCCCAACCTCCACCTGCCCTATCTCGACACCAACCAGAACCAGAAGACCGTCACCCACAACGCCGCCCTCACGGCGCTCGACGCGATCATCAACTGTCAGGTCCGGAGCGCCGCCCTGGCGGCCCCGCCGGCCTCGCCCGGCGACGGCCAGTGCTGGATCGTGGGGAGCGGGGGCACCGGCGCCTGGGCAGGCCACGACCTCGCCATCGCGGCCTGGCAGGACGGCGCCTGGGCGTTCTATCCCCCGACCAAGGGCATGCTGGCCTACGACGCCGCCGCGGCGGCGCTGATCGTGTGGAACGGCACGGCCTGGGTGACGCTGATCAGCCTGCTGGCGCTGCTGACCGTGACGGCGCTCGGCATCGGCACGGCGAGCGACGCCACCAACCCGCTGTCGGCGACCCTCAACGACGCGCTCTTCAACGCGCTCGCCACCGGCGCCGGCGGCACGGGCGACGTGCGGGTGAAGCTCAACAAGCAGGCGGCCGGCAACACCGTGTCCCTCCTGTTCCAGGACGGCTTCTCGGGCCGGGCCGAGTTCGGCCTAACGGGCGACGACAATTTCGCGGTCAAAGTCTCGGCCGACGGATCGACCTGGCACACCGCCATCTCGGTCGCGGCGTCGACCGGCAAGGTGAGCTTCCCCTCCGGCACCGCCTGAGCGGCGCGCCGCCGCCCCGATCCTCCCGCCGTCTTTCGCGCGCTCCGCCGCGCGTCCCTCCCTCGCTTCGAGGTGCCGATGCCCGCCTTCGCCCTGACCGCCTCCTGGCTCAAGATCGCCTCCGCCGGGCAGGCGGTGGAAGTCCAGAACCTCTCCGCCGCCCCGATCCTGATCACCACGGGCAGCGGCCCGCCGGCGGCCTTGGACGGGCTGCTGCTCGATGCGCTGGACACGCGCATCTTCGCCCTGGTGGCGGACCTCTACGCCCGGTCGGCCGGGAGCGCGCCCGGCACCGTCGAGGTGATGGGCGGCTTCACGCTGCCGGGCGTCGGCGCGGGGACGGCCGTGCCCTTCGCGATGGCGCTGCCCCTCGTCACCGGGACGCTCCAACCCGGCCAGGTGCTGAGCGCGAGCCAGGGCTCCTGGAGCGGCGCGCCGACCGCCTACGCCTACCAGTGGGCGCGGGGCGGCACCGCGATCGCGGGCGCCACCGGGTCCACCTACACGGTCCGGCCGGCCGACCTCGGGGCCTCGCTGACCGTCACGGTGACGGCCACCAACGCGGCCGGAGCCACGACGGCGACGAGCGCCGCGGTCACGATCGGCACCGGCGCCGTGGCGATGGCGCGGGCGAGGGTCTCGTCGT
>CAXUMV010000015.1:4407-12346 GCA_964252065.1 uncultured Lichenihabitans sp. | reverse complement strand
GGCCACGCGCGTCGCACCGGGGGGCGGGGCGGCCAACACGGCCGACTTCTCCGACCCCAACAACGCCTATCTCGCCGCGCTGGCGGCCTAGCAAAGGAGCACGCCCGATGGCAGCCGTCCCCTCCGTCGCCTTTCCGTTCAAGGGATCCGACACCAACAGCTATGCCGGGCAGACCGTGCCGCTCGATGCCGGCGGCAACGTTCCGGTCTCCCTGGCAAACCAGCCGCTGCCGGCCGGCGCCGCCACGGCGGCCCTGCAGACCACCGCCAACACCGCGCTGGCCGCAATCGACACGCACCTGCAGGCGCGCCTCCCGCTCGACACGAACGGCAACCTCAAGCAGGTGCTCTACGACGCGACCGGCGCGGCGGTGAGCTACGGCGGGACGACCTCCGTCCAGGGCGTCTTAGGCGGCGTCGCGGTCCCCGCCGACACCGTGGTCCGGGCCACGGCCACCAACCGGGGCGGCCTCACGACCGTCAAGGCCGCCTCGGCCGCGGTGGCGGCCGGCGGCTCGGGCTATGCGGTCGGCGACACGATCACCAACCCCGCGGGCGTCTTCACGGTCGGCGCCGTCGCCTCGGGCGCCGTCACGGCCGTCACGGCCACGACCCCGGCCGCCCTCAGCGCTGGAGCTCGCGACCCAGCACGGCACGGCGCCGGCCGCCCTCACCGCCATGCCCGCGAGCCCGCTGGCCCAGACCGCCACCTCCGGCGGCGGCTCGGGCGCGACGCTGAGCCCGGCCTACGCGGCCGCCGCGGTCCAGTTCGCGCCCGCCAACACGAGCCGGCGCGGCTTTGCGATCCAGAACCAGTCGAGCGGCAGCCTGTGGCTCAGCGGCGCCGGCACGGCCACCGCCGACCAGAACAGCCTCATGCTCGCGGCCGGCGACTACTTCGAGTCCTCGCCCCACCACAGCGGCACGGGCGCCCTCAGCATCATCGGCACGACGGCCGGCCAGCCCTTCTATGCGCGGGAGTTCTGATCCATGCTGTCCCGCTCCCCCGCTTCGCTCAAAGCCGCGCTGTCCCCCCAGCTCCGCCCCGCCAACGCCTATGTCGGCGCGCTCGGCCACTCGATGCTCGACCAGGGCAACGGCAATTTCGGGACGGCGCCCAACGTCCAGGTCATCCAGTCGGCAGGCGCCTTCCCGTGGTGGGTCAACGTCCTGTCCAAGGGGCAATACGTCATCGACCGCCAGTCCTGGCTCGGGGCCGTGTCGGGCACGACGTCCCAGCAGATGGCGAACTCCGCGCAGATCACCGCGGCCGTGACCTGCCGCGCCGGCATTCTCTTCCTGATGGCGGCCACCAACGACCGGCCGGCGGGGTTCGCGCTGGACGACGGCACGACGGCGGTCTTGGGCTCGGCCGGCACCGTCACGGTCCCGAACGTGAAGGCGATGCTCAACGCCCTGGTGGCGGCCGGCAAGTTCGTCGTGCTGATCATCGACCCGCCGCGGGGCAGCGCCACCTACGCGCCGCAGCGCCTGACCGGGGCGCAGCTGCTCAACCACGTCGCCTACCGCAACTGGTGCCTCCAGCAGGTTCCCCGGCTGTATGGCGGGCAGGTCGTGGTCGCCGACACGTGGCCCGACTTCGCCAACAACGTCACCGGCACCGAGGGCGACGTCAGGGACATCGCGGTCCGGGACGGCCTCCATCCCGCGGCGCCCGGCTCGTTCTTCTTCGCCCGCAACAGGGTGCTGCCGGCCATGCAGGGGTGGGGCGTGCCGGGCCGGCAGGTTCCCGTCCTGTCCAAGCCCGACACCTTCGAGGCCACCGTCAACCCGCGCGGCGCGGTCAACGTCGCGCGCCTCGGCGGCCTCAACTCGGCGGCCGGCGGGGCGAGCAGTGCCCAGGGCGGCGTCACCTATGCGGGCCTCCGCTCCTCGGGCTACGGGCCCGCGGCCAACGCGCCCGCCCAGGCCGGGACGCTCACGGTCACGATGACCCGCAACGCGACCTCCCCGCAGACGGGCGACAGCGACTGGTTCGAGATCGCGGTGACGGGCACCACGGCCGCCAATGCCGGCCCGCTGATCCAGTTCACCGGCGCGCTGCAGGCGGCCGAGCTCGCCAGTCTTGCGGCGGGCGACAGGATCACCTGCTTCGACGAATTCCAGATCGACGCCGGGGGCGTCGGCCTGGTGGGGCTGTCCTACGGCCTCCAGCGCACGACGCCGACCGTCCTCGAGTCCTTCGATCTCGGCAGCGCCGACCAGACCACCCATGCCTTCGACACGATCCTTGCCGCCGGCCCGATCGCCGGGTTCCACGACGGCGAGGGGCAGTTCCTCGCCATCGACAAGACGGAGACCCTGCTGCAGCAGGTCTGGACCGTCCGCATGCTGGAAAGCGCCTCGCCCAACTTCAAGGTGCGGTTCCGCAACAACGCCGTCCGCAAGGTGCTCTGACATGCCCGACATCGGTCCCCTCGGGATGCGCTGCCGGGCCGGGCCGCCGCGCACCTTCCACGGCTCGCGTCTCCACCGCCTCGCCGGCGCCTACGCCAACTTCGCGGTCGGCCAGGTGTCGGGCGGCAGCTTCCGCGCCGACCCCTGGACGGCCGCGGGCTTTGGCGACTGGCCCGGCGCCATGCCGCCGACGCTCGCGGCGTCGATCAGGACCGCGGGCTTCACGGGCCTGCGGCTCGTGATCGACCCCGGCCCGCTGATCAAGGCCGGCGGCGTCGGGACGGCCCGCTGGACTTCCCTGATGGCCCAGGTCACGGCCGCTGTGGACGGCATCGTCGCCGCCGGGCTCGTGGCGGTCGTCGACATGCATGTCCGGCCCAACGCCAACCAGCTCGGGCCCGGCGGGGGCCTGAGCGACGTCGAGATCGTGCAGGCGGCCCCGGGCGGGGCGGCCTGGACGGGCTTCATGGCGACCGTCGCCGGCGTGGCGGCCGCGATCGAGGCCCGATACTCCAAGGGCCTCGTCTGCCTGGAGCTGTTCAACGAGCCGCCGCCCTATCCGACCTATGCCGGCCACCAGGCCTGGGAGACCTCGCTCGCCGCGCTCGTCGCCGTCGTCCGAGCCGCGGCCCCGACCGTCACGCTCATGCTGGCGGGCAACAATCTGGCCTATGTCGGTGCGAACGGCGCGGTCCCCGCCCTGAAGGACTACGACGGCCAGCCGGGCTCGGGCTTGTGCGCGATCGACCCGAGCCGGTTCGACGTCAACACCATGTACGTCATCCACCTCTACCAGCCGATCTGCTTTGCCTTCCAGGGGGAGGACGGGCAGGGCCGGTATGGGGCGAGCGACACCGGCAAAGGCTGCTGCGGCTATCTCTCCAACCTCCCCTATCCGCCGGTCCAGAACCAGTACGCGCCGACCCTCGCGACGGTCACCGCCCGCATCAACGCCGACAGCGCCCTGACCTCGTCGAACAGGACGAACCTGGTCACCGCGGCGACGACCGAGCTCCGCGAGTACTACGGCATGGACACCGGGGTGCCGCAGGACGGCGCCTGGATGCTGTCCGACACCGGGCCAGCCAGCATGGGGCGCGCTGCGGCCTGGGCCGACACCTACGGGGTCGCCCGCAACCGGGTGATCCTCGGCGAGTTCGGCGCCGACGACGGCACCGCCGACGGGGTGCCGAACTCCTATCTCGGGCTGCCGGGCGCCGACCAGGCCAGCAAGGCCGCCTACCTGCGCGACAAGCGGGTCGCGGCCGAGCATTTCGGCTTCTCGTGGTCGGTCTGGGACCTCGAGAGCCGCTATGCCGGCTGCAGGATCACGGACGCCGACCAGAGCCTCGTGCCGGCGTTCGTGACGGCCCTGCTGGCGCCCTGACGCCCCCCAACACCGTCATCCGCCCGCGCGAGGCCCGGCCCGGGACCCGCGCGGGGCGCGCCATCCGCGAGCGCTTCATCGCCCGGCCTTCGCGCCGCAAGGCCGGGCGATGAGCCGCAAACCCACAGCCCCGGGCGGGATCGGACCCATGCAAAGCAGCCTTCTCCATGTGGTGGTGCCCTACTCCAATCCCGTCCGCTGGCAGAGCCGCAGGCGCCTCTACGAGCGCTTCGAGCGGCACATGCTCGAGGAGGGCGTGCAACTGACCGTGGTCGAGTGCGCCTATGGCGAGGCGCCCCACGAGCTGCGGCCCGACCATCGGGTCCGTCACGTCAAGGTGTGGTCCAGGACCCATGTCTGGGCGAAGGAGAACCTGATCAATCTCGGGATCGCGGCCCTGCCGCGGGACTGGGCCTATGTGGCCTGGATCGACGCCGACATCGCGTTCCGCAAGGCCGGCTGGGCGGCGGAGGCCGTCTATGCGCTGCAGCACTTCGACGTCATCCAGCCCTGGGAGAGCTGCTACGACCTCGGCCCGAACGACGAGCATCTCGGGCTGCACCACAGTTTTGGGCGCCAGTGGATCAAGGACCCGGTCTCGACCGCCAAGCTCGGCGCCGGCTACACCTTCGCCCATCCCGGCTATGCCTGGGCGGCCACCCGGGCCGCGCTCGAATGGGTCGGCGGGCTGCTGGACCATGCGATCCTCGGCGCCGCCGACCACCACATGGCGCTGGCCCTGGTCGACAAGGCCCATCTCAGCGTGCCGGGCCGCATCCATGCCAACTACCTGAAGCCGATCGCGCGCTGGCAGGCGCGCGCCAACCGCCACATCGCCGGGAACCTCGGTTTCCTGCCCTTCAACATCGAACACGCCTTCCACGGGGACAAGGCCAGGCGGCGCTACGTCGACCGCTGGTCGATCCTGACCCGGCACGACTTCGATCCCGAGGTCGACATCAAGCGCAACACGGCCGGCGTCGTCGAGCTTTCGGGCAACAAGCCCGACCTCGCGCGCGCCCTGTGGCGCTACTTCCGGGAACGGTCCGAGGACGCGACCACCTTGTGACCCGGCGCGCTCAGCCGCGCCGCCGCCGGTAGAGGCTCCGGTGCGCGTACCAGCGGGCCGCCATGATGCCGGCCAGCGCGCCGGCCGTGCTGGCGGCCCAGTTGTCGAGGCCGGGCGAGCGGCCGGGAATCCAGATCTGGCCGATCTCGAACAGCCCGGACGCGAGCGAAAACGCGAGGAGCTGCATGCGGCTCAGCACGCCGAAGAGGCAGAGGCGCGTGGCTCCCGCCGACAGCGCATAGGCGATCGCGTGCTCGAGGTTGCCTGAGAGGCCGGTGTGCGGCCGGTCCGGCCCGGGCAGCAGCGAGAGCACCGTCAGCACGGCCCAGGAGGCGGCCGCCGCCGCGACCAGCCCCGCATGCACGCGCGGCCGCAGGAGCGCCGGGGTCCTGCGCCGCCCCGGCCCGCTCCCCCCGCGACCGGCCGTCCCTTCCGCCATGCCCGCCCTCGTCCGTCGCCGCCTCGCGGCGTCTGCCCGGCCGACGCCTCCGGCGGGCCGCCACCCGTCCTTAGGCGCCGGCGCCGCCCCAGCCTAGCCCTGCCGCCCACGCGCGGCTTCCACCATCCCGGAGACCGGCATGTCGTCCCATTTCGCGCAGTGCCTTGCGTTCACGCTCCGGTTCGAGGGCGGGACGGTCGACGACCCCCGCGACCCCGGCGGCCGCACCAGCGGCGGCATCACGCAAGCCACCTACGCGGCCTGGCGGACCCGGCGCGGGGAGCCGGTGCGCGACGTCTTCGCTATGACGGCGGCCGAGCGCGACGCGATCTACCGGACCGAGTTCTGGGACAGGGTCGCGGGCGATGCGCTCGGCGCGGGGGTCGATCTCGCCCTGTTCGACTATGCGGTGAACAGCGGCCCGGCGCGGGCGCTGCGGGCCTATGCGGCCCGGACCAGCACCGATGGCGCCGAGACGGTCCGCACCATCTGCGCGCACCGCCTGTCGGCCCTGCACGCGCTCGCGACGTTCCGGACCTTCGGGCGGGGCTGGACGGCCCGGGTCGCGGCCTGCGAGGCGCTCGGCGTCACGATGGCCGAGCATGCGCGGATCGGCAGCCCGGCCGGGGCCGCCCCGCAGGTCGCGAGCATCCTGCACGCCGAGGCCCGCGCGGCGCGCTACGACGCCGCGCGCACGGCCCGGGCCAGCGGCGTCGTGGCGGTGGCAGGCGCCGCCGCCCACCCGGCCGCCCTGCTGGCCGCGGGCCCGCTGCCCCTCTCCGCCGTCGCGGCCTCGGCCCTGTGCTGTACCGGCCTCGCCGGGCTGCTGTTCTGGAAGGCGCGGCAGGCGCGGCTCCGGGCGGACGCCTATGCCGCCGCGGCCGCGTGATCCTGTCCTCTCAGCTCCGGAGATGTCCCATGCCCTCCCTTCTCGTGTCGCTGCTCCCCATGCTGCTGCGCTATGCGCCCGATCTGGTGGGCCTCGCCCTCGGCAGCGGCGCCGAAGCCGTGTCGGCCAGGATCGCCAAGGCGGCCGGCGAGGTGTTCGGCACCGACGATGCCGCCGCGATCACGCAGCAGGCGGCGGCGGATCCCGCCAAGGCCGAGGCCTTCGCGGGCCGGCTCCAGGCCGAGACCGACGCGCTCCGGGCGGAGCTGGCCGACCTCCAAAATGCGCGCGGCACGACGCTCGCCCTCGTGCGGGCCGGCTCGCCCATAGCCTGGGGCGCCCCGGTGGTGTCCTGCGCCGTGACGGCCGGCTTCATCGGCATCCTGGCCGTGCTGACGCTGCACGCGCTGCCCGACAGCGGCGTGGTCCATGTGCTGGTCGGCACGCTTGCGACCGCCTTCGGGTCGGTCGTCAACTTCTGGCTCGGCTCCTCGGCGGGCAGCCAGGCCAAGACCCAGCACCTGGCGAGCCTCGCCGGTGCGGGCGCGGCGCGGAGCTGACGGGGCGATGGTGCAGGACGATGCGGGCAACGAGCCGGACACGCAGGCCGTGACCATGCGCGTCGACGTCGCCGTCCTCAAGGAGAAGGTCGGCAGCATCGACAAGAAGCTCGACGCGCTGGCGGCCAGCCTCTCCAACGTCTACGCCACGCGGGCGGACATGCGGGTCCTCAAGGAGGACATCGACGGGCTGAAGTCCAACCAGGGCTGGATCATCAAGCTGATCGTGGGTGCCGTCATCGTCGCGGTGCTCGGGCTCGTGATCGTCAAGGGCGGGGTGACCCGGCCGTGACCCTGCATCCCCCGTCCCCCTCCGCCGACGAGCAGTTCTACGCCCGGGCGCTCGCCATCCTGGCCGGCCCCACGCGCCGGATGGCGCTCCTCATGCGGCTCGTCAACGTCGCCTATTGGGTCGGAGTGCTGAGCGCGCTCGGCTGGCTGGTCGGGCAGGGCCTCGACCGCAGCCCGCCCGTGACGGTGGTCGCGACCACGCTGCTGACCCCCGCGGTGCGCTCCGGCGAGCCGGTCCGCATCCGCTACGCCTTCACGCGCCACCGGACCTGCGAGACGGACACCTCCTGGCTCGTCTTCGACGGCGCCCAGGAGGTCACCCGCTTCGGCCCCGTCCACGCGAGCGCGAGCGGGATGCCGGGCGACGAGACGCTGGTGCGGAGCTGGTCCACGCCCGCCGGCATGGCGCCTGGGCAGGGGCGGCTGCGCCTCGTCACCGCTTTCGCCTGCCCGGGCAACTACCTGCACGCCATCTATCCCGTGACGGTGGTCCAGCCCGACGTGCCGTTCACGATCCCCGCCGACGATCCCCGCCGGGCGGAGTAGGACGTCCCTCAGGCGGTCTTGCGGCCGGATCCCTTGGCTTTGTCGCCCCTGGCCAGCTCGGCTGCGTCCTTCTTGGCCTGCTGCTCCTCCTCGTCCTCCTCCTCCTCGTCTTCGTCGACCGCGCCCTGCCCGGCGGAAGCGTTGGCGGCCGCCTCGGCGATCTGCGAGAGCTTCTCGTCGGTGGCCTTTTCCTCGGACAGCGTTTCGTCCAGCAGCTTGGCGGCATCGCCGAGGCCGAGCTGGGTCGCCCATGTCTTCAGCACGCCGTAGCGGGCGATCTCGTAGTGTTCGACCGCCTGCGCGCAGCCGATCAGCACGGCATCGGCGGCTTCGGACTCGC
>CAXUMV010000015.1:3631-4397 GCA_964252065.1 uncultured Lichenihabitans sp. | reverse complement strand
TCCTCCAGGTCCTCCTGCATCTCGTGCACGATGCCCTGCATGGCTTCGCAGGTCTTGGCGCGTGCCGGCTTGCCGAAGATCTCGAACACCTGCTCGAGCCGCTCGACCTGCCCGGCGCTCTCGTCGCGGTGCATCTCGAACGCCTGCTTGAGCTCGGGGGCCTTGGCGGCCTTGGCGGATTTCGTCAGCGCCCGGACCGACTGCTTTTCGGCATAATACACGTCCTTCAAGGTCTCGTAGAAGGCATCGCTGAGTGTCTTTTGCTGGGCCATGATCGCTCTCCCGCTCTGAGGACGCGTGCCGCCGAGCCCGATGAACGGGATCATCGGCTTTTGGCGGCCCGCCCGTGGAGTCGTCGAACGCGCAACGTGTCATCCGGTTGCGGGCCGGTGTGTCGGGTTGCAACGATGGTCGGCTACGAAACGTTACGGCCACGGAGCCCTTGATTTCGGCACATCTGCCGGCCAAGCAGGCGCACCCTTTCGAACCCGCCCGGCTTCCCCGCGCTTCATGTCGATCCTTCGACCCTATGTCCGTGCGCTCGGCCTGTTGCGGGACGATACCGCGATCGCCGCGCTGCTCGTGCTCGCCAACATCGCGCTCGCGGCGGCGCAGTTCGCCGAGCCGCTTCTGTTCGGCCGCATCGTCGACCGGCTGACGACCCAGGATGCCGCGCAGCGGGCGGCCCAGGCGTCGACCGGCTCGCCCTGCCAGGTCGCCGTCCGACCTCCCGCGCACAAGCTCCCGTCGCTGTCGTCCAGGCCGA
>CAXUMV010000015.1:0-3621 GCA_964252065.1 uncultured Lichenihabitans sp. | reverse complement strand
AGCGCTTCGGGTTCGGCCTCGTCGAGGATGACACCTTCGCCGACATCCTGCCGCTCGGGGCGGCCTGGGCCGGCTTCGGGCTGTTCGTGATCGGCTGCGCCGTGGTGGTGGCCCTGCATGCCGACCGCCTGACCCACCGCAACCGGCTCGGCGCCATGGCGCGCTTCTTCGAGCACGTGCTGCACCTGCCGCTGTCCTTCCACGCCACCACCCACTCCGGCCGCCTGCTCAAGGTGATGCTGGAGGGGGCGAACGGGATGGCGGGCCTGTGGCTCTCCTTCTTCCGCGACCACTGCGCGGCCTTCGCGGCGCTCGGGGTGCTGATGCCCCTGTCGCTGGCCGTGAACTGGCGCCTGGGGGCGCTGCTGGTCGGGCTCGTCAGCGTGTTCGGCGCCCTCACGGCCGCGGTGCTGCACCGGACCGAGGGCATGCAGGGCCGGGTCGAGGCCTACCAGACGGCCTTCGCCGAGCGGGCCGCGGACGCGCTCGGCAACGTGCCGGTGATCCAGAGCTTCGCCCGCATCGAGGCGGAAAGCGCGGCCATGCGCGGGCTGATCGACCGCCTGCTCGCCGCCCAGATGCCGGTGCTCTCCTGGTGGGCCCTGGCGGCGGTCGCGACCCGCGCCTCGGCCACCCTGACGATCCTCGCCATCTTCGCGCTCGGCCTGTCGCTGCATTTCCGCGGGCTCGCGACGATCGGGGAGATCATCGCCTTCATGAGCTTTGCGACGACGATCATCGCCCGGCTCGACCAGGCGGTCGCCTTCGCCAACGCCCTGACCCTGCAGGCCCCGAAGCTGCGCGACTTCTTCGCGGTGCTCGACACGGCCCCGGCCGTGCGCGACCGCCCGGGCGCCCGCGATCCCGGCCGCCTCGCCGGCCGCGTCGCCTTCGAGGACGTCGGCTACTCCTACGACGGCGTGCGCGATGCCGTGGCGGATCTGTCCTTCACGGCCGAGCCGGGAGAGACGATCGCGCTGGTCGGGGCCACGGGCTCGGGCAAATCGACGACGCTCGGGCTGCTGCACCGGGTCTTCGATCCCGCCCGGGGGCGGATCACCGTCGATGGCGTCGACATCGCCGACCTGACGCTGCGCGGGCTGCGCCGCAACATCGGCGTGGTGTTCCAGGAGCCGATGCTGTTCGCCCGCTCGATCGAGGAGAACCTGCGCATCGGCGCTCCGGAGGCGAGCGAGGCGGCCCTGGCGGCCGCGCTCGACCGGGCGCAGGCCGCCGACTTCGTGGCGCGCCAGCCCGAAGGCCTGCGCACCGTCATCGGCGAGCGGGGCCGGTCGCTGTCGGGCGGCGAGCGCCAGCGCCTCGCCATCGCCCGCGCGCTCCTCAAGGACCCCCCGATCCTCATCTTCGACGAGGCGACCTCCGCCCTCGACCCCTCGACCGAGCGCAAGGTGCAGGCGGCGCTCGCGGCCGCCACCCAGTCCCGCACGACCTTCGTCATCGCCCACCGCTTGACCACGATCCGCCACGCGAGCCGCGTGCTAGTGTTCGACGGCGGCCGCATCGTGGAAAGCGGGACCTATGAGGAGCTTATCGCGCGCGGCGGGGTGTTCGCCGAGCTCGTGGGGGTGACGCTGACGCCGAGCCTGTCCTGACGGCCCGTCAGTAGTGATAGCGGCATTGGGCGATGAAGAGGCTGCCCTCATGGGCACGATAGACGAGCCTATGCTCCTGCGTCAGGCGCCTCGACCACCAGCCTGTCAAGGTTCCGCGCAGAGGCTCGGGCTTGCCCGTGCCCGCGAACGGTGTGCGGGAACACTCCCGGATGAGACCGTTGAGCCGGATCAGAAGCTTGGTGTCCGTCGCCTGCCAGTGCAGGTAGTCCTCCCACGCCCGCTCGTGAAAGACGAGCTTCAATCGAGCAGCTCGCGCTCGCTCCCCTTGCCGGCGTCGAGTTCGCCGATCGCCTCGGACAGCCGCTCCGCATTGCGCGGGCTTTGCAGCAGATAGCGGGTCTCCTGGATTGAGGCGAAATCCTCCAGGGACATGAGGACCGCTGCGGGCTTGCCGCGGTCTCGCACGATGACGACCGGCTCGTGATGCGCGCTCACACGATCCAGCATCGTGGCCAGGTTGCGCCGGAGCTCGCTATAGGACGTGGTTTTCATGCCGGAGATGTAAGCCGAGCCGTCCATCGCCGTCCATCGCTCACGCCTCCCGCGCGATGCGCTCCACCACCGCCCGGCGGACGCCGGTGGCGAAGGGCAGGTCCACCTCGTCGTCCTCCTCGCGCCCGAGCAGCGGGGAGGCCGCGGCCACGAGACCGCGCCCGAAATCCTCCCCGGTCTCGGCGAGGAGCACGGACGCGGTCTTGCGGTCGTCCGCGAAGGTGAGGAGCACGCGGTCGCCGAGCGCGGCCGCGTTCGGCGCGCGGGCCAGCGGCAGCTCGGCCTGCGCGTCCCCGGTCGGCTCGTCGGGCTCGGTCGGCGGTGGCTGCACGGTCCGGTGCTCGACGAACGGGCTCGGGCCCGTTGCCGGGGTGCCGTCCGGCCGGGGCTCGATGCCGGCGCGGGCGAGCGTGTCGCAGAGGTCGGCCAGCACGCCCTCGGGGTCGGCGTAGTAGCTGGACGCAAAGCAGCGCCAGAACCGCCAGCCCACCCGCTCCAGCACGCGCTGGCGGCGCATGTCCTCGCGCCACTGGCCGGGGCCGTGGAACGCGTCGCCGTCGCACTCGACCGCGAGGCGCCGGCCCAAGACCCCCTCCACCACGAGATCGATGCGGAAGCCGAGCGCGCCCACCTGCGCCGTGACCGCGTAGCCGCGGGCCACCAGGCCGCCCATGACGTCGCGCTCGAAATCGCTCTCGCAGCGGTCGAGCGCCGCCCCGCCGGGCTCCGCCAGGGCCGGCATGGGCTGCTCGAAATGGGCGATCAGCCGCGCCTTCAGGTCCGCCGGGTTGAGGGTGTGGCGCTCGACCGAGCGCACCAGCACCACGCGGTCGCGCCCGCGCGACATGGCGACATTGAAGCGCTGCTCGTAGCGCGGCATGGTCAGGGTGCTGCGGCGCGCCCCGTCCTGCACCATGGACAGGAACACGATGTCGCGCTCGTTGCCCTGGAAGGTGGCGCTGTCGCCGCACAGGATCCGGTGGCGCTGCATGAGCTCGGCCCCCAGGCGCGCGCTCAGCAGCGTGCGGATGTAGTCGGCCTGCTCGCCGCCGATCAGCGAGATCACCCCGATCGAGCGCGTCTCGAGCCCCGCCGTGGCGGCCAGGGCCGCGATCTCGTCCACGATCACGGCCGCCTCGGCCGGGTTGATCTTGCGCCCCTTCTCGCGCGTCCCGTGCGGCACCAGGATGTCGATCAGCGGCGGGTCGAGCCGCTCGGCCGCGGATGGAATGCGCAGCGGGATCAGCGTCTCGGGGTAGAAGCCCATCGAGAAGCGGATGATCGGCTCGACGCAGCGGAAATGCTCCTTCAGCATCAGACGCGCATCGGGGAACACGGCCTGCATCAGCGTGTAGAGGCTCTCGCCGGGCTCCAGCAGGCTCCGGAAGGGCAGGCCGCCGAGATGGCGCTGGCGGAGGTGGTCGATGCGGGCCTGCGGCACGAAGGGCGCCACGGGGCTGACCTGCCGGTCGTCGCCCACCACGAGGATCTTCCT
>CAXUMV010000014.1:265-19401 GCA_964252065.1 uncultured Lichenihabitans sp. | reverse complement strand
GTCATGCTGATCCAAACCGTCCGGGATACTCTATCCCTGCCGTCATCGCGTGCGTCGCGTCCCGGAGGCACGCCCGACCGGCACCGGATATCGGATGCCGCCACTCACATAATCTAGTTTTCTAGTAGACTGTCAACTAGCCGCGGGGCAGCAGCTGTTCGGCGAGCGTCGCCCAATAGCTGGCGCCGACCGGCAGCAGGTCGTCGTTGAAGTCGTAGAGCGGGCTGTGCACCTGCGGGTCGTCCGCGCTACGGCCGGCGCCGAGCATGATGTAGTTGCCCTGCTTGGCGTTGAGCATGAAGGAGAAGTCCTCGCCGCCCATGGTCGGCATGGCCATCGGCACGACGCGCGCCTCGCCCACCACCGTCTCGGCGGCGGCCTTGGCCAGGGCCGTGGCCGCTTCGTCGTTGATGGTGGCGGGGTAGGTGCGCGCGAAGGTGAGGTCGGCCGTCGCCCCATAGGCCTCCGCGGTCGCGCGCACGATCCGCGTCACGGCGGTTTCGAGCAGGTCGCCGACCGCGGGGCTGAACCAGCGGGCCGTGCCGCGCATCGTGACGTCGGGCGGGATCACGTTGAAGGCGTTGCCGCCCCTGATCTCGGCGATGGTCACGACGGCGGTCTCGGTCGGCTCGACGTTGCGCGAGACGACCGACTGGAGCGCCGAGACGATGGCCCCCGAGACCACGATGGGGTCGATGCTGTCCTGCGGCTGGGCGCCATGCGCGCCGCGGCCGTGCACGGTGATCGTGATGTTCGCGACCGCCGCCATGGTCGGGCCGACGCGCCACAGGAACGTCCCCGCCGGACCCTTCGGCCAGTTGTGCAGGCCGAAGACCCAATCCATGGGGAAGCGCTCGAACAGGCCCTCCCTGACCATCATCTCGCCGCCGCCGTGCAGCTCCTCGGCCGGCTGAAAGATGACGTAGACCGTGCCGGCGAAGTTGCGGGTCTCGGCGAGGTAGCGGGCCGCGCCGAGCAGCATCGTCGTGTGGCCGTCATGGCCGCAGGCGTGCATGACGCCCGGCGTCTTCGAGGCGTAAGGCAGGCCCGTGGCCTCGAGGATCGGCAGGGCGTCGATGTCGGCGCGCAAGCCGATGCCGCCGCCGGGCTCACGTCCCCGGATCACGCCGACGACGCCCGTCCGGGCGATCCCGGCCACCACCTCGTCGACCCCGAACGCCTTGAGCTTCTCCTGGATGAAGGCGCTGGTGCGATGTTCCTCGAGCGCCAGTTCGGGGTTCTCGTGGATGTCGCGGCGCCAGGCCGTCATCTCGGTGTGGTAGTCGGCAAGGCGATTGATGATCGGCATGGGCGATGGGTCTCGTGGCATGGGCTGGACTGCGTCAGACGGTCGGTCGGATCAGGCGCTTGTCAAGACGAGGTGCCCGGGTCCGACCTCGTCGTAGATGGAGGGGGCCGGCGTGGTGCCGACCGGGAAGATCGGTGAGGGCAGGGCCTGGCGCCTGATCATCTGCGGCAAGGCCCTGTCCCAGACCGGCGGCCATTCGGACCAGCGCGGCCGCTACGACAACCGGCCGGCGGACGATCTGGCCTACCGCCTCGGCGCGATGGGCCGCCTCTGCGACGGCACGGACGCCTGCCGGCAGGCCGCGCGCGACGAGCTCCGCCAGGGGGCGACCTTCATCAAGATCATGGCCAACGGCGGGGTCTCCTCGCCGACCGATCCCATTCACGTGCTGCAGTTCTCGCGCGACGAGATCATCGCCGTCGTGGAGGAAGCGGCCAATGCCGGCACCTATGTCGCGGCCCACCTCTACACCGACGCGGCCATCGCCCGCGCGGTCGCGTGCGGCGTCCGTTCGGTGGAACATGCCAACCTGATCGAGCCCGCGACGGCGCGGCTGATGCGTGAGAAGAGGGCGATCGCCTGCCCGACGCTCGTCACCTACGAGGCGCTGCACGATGCCGGGGCGGACCTCGGCCTGCCGCCGGAGTCGATCGCCAAGATCGACGACGTGCGGCTGCGCAGCCCGCGTTCGCTGGAGATCCTGAGCGACGCCGGCGTGCCCATGGCCTACGGCACGGACCTGCTGGGCGCCTTGCACCCGCGCCAGTCCGACGAATTCGTGATCCGGGGCCGCATCCTTCCACCCATCGAGGTGATCCGCGCGACGACCGTCCATGCGGCCGCGCTGATCGGCATGAGCGGCCGGATCGGCTGCATCGCGCCGGGCGCCTTCGCCGACCTCATCGTCGTCGACGGGGATCCTTTGAAGGACCTGTCGCTGCTCACCGGGCAGGGGTCGCACATCCCGGTGATCATGAAGGGCGGCGCCTTCGTCAAGGACGCCCTGCCTACCTGATCCCGCCTCGCTGCCCGGCGTCTCGCGGCCAGGGTCCTCTCCCCACGGCGGCTACGACATCCGGTCGTCCCGCTCGCCATCCTGAACGGCACCGACGACCCCTTTCTCGTCCACGGCTACATCCGCGACCTGAAGCTTGGACCACAGTGGCAGGGGGCTCCCCAGGATATCGCCGACGGACGTCACGCGCCGTTCCTGCTCCGCCGAGGCGTTCAACGAGGCGCTGGTCGCCTTTCTGGACGACATCGGGCGTCGCGCCGGCAGCGCTGCCGCGACGGCCGCTTGAGACCAGGCGCCGGCGGTCGCGGGTCGCGCGCTCAGCTGCCGGCCAGGAACTCCGGATCGACCGGCAGCTGCAGGCCGGTGACCAGCGCGTTGGTCTTCGCCGCGAGGCCGAGTACCGCCAGGAAGTCGGCGTACTGCGCCTCCGTCAGGCCTTTCGCCCGGGCCGCGGCCGTGTGGGAGTGGATGCAGTAGGTGCAGCCGTTGGTGATGGAGACCGCCATGTAGATGAGCTCGCAGGTCAGCGGGTCGAGCGCGCCGGGGGCGACCATCACGGCCTTGAGCTCGGCCCAGCTCCGCTCCAGCACGTCCGGCTGGTTGGCGAGGCCCCGCCAGAAGTTGTTCACGAAATCCGACTTGCGGGTCGCCCGGATGTCGTCGAACACGGCCCTCACCCGGGGCTCCGCCTCGACCTCCGCATCCGTCCACAGCTTCACGGTCGCCATCGCCTGCCGTCCTTTTGTCACGCGCGCGGTCGCCCGCGCATGCGGCCGCACCGGATGCCTTGTTCCGGGTTCGCTGCCCACCGGGTTATGGCCTGTCCGGCGGGACCGGCACGTCCGGGCGAAGCAACCCCGCGCCGCGGAGGTCCGTCCAGAGGGCATCCGGGATGCTCGTGGCGAACAGGGCCCCGTTGGCCCGGACCTCCGAGGGCTTGACGGCTCCGGGAATGATGGAGGCGACGCTGCCGAACGCGAGGGGAAACTGCAGCGCGGCTGCGGCCAGGGGAACGTCATGCGCCCGGCAGACGGCATCGAGCGCACGGACGCGCGTCGCGATCTCGAGCGGAACCCGCTGATACTCGTAGTGGGCGTTCGGCACCGGGCCGGTCGCCAGCACACCCGAGTTGAAGACGCCCCCGATCACGATGCCCGCGCCTTCCCGTTCGCACCGCTGCAATTCGGGAAAGATGTCCTGTTCGAGCAGCGTGTAGCGGGACGCGACGAGGAAGACGTCGAGCGGATAACGGTCGAGGAAGCGGTCGATCATGCCGCGCTCGTTGATGCCGGCCCCGATCGCGGCGATCTCGCCCGCGGCCTTGAGCTCCTCCAAGGCCCGGAAGCCCCCTTTGTCGAGATCGCGCAGGTGGTGGCCCACCACCGCCGCATTCTTGAAATAGCCGAAGTCCAGATCGTGGATCAGGAGGAGATCGACCTTGTTGAGGCCGAGCCGGAGGAGGCTGTCCTCGTAGGACCGAAGAATGCCGTCGCGCGTGTAGTCGTGGACGTGATCGAAGGCCAGTCCGCCGACCCAGGGTGCGGTCCGGAACGTCGCGCGATCGGCGGGGCGGAAGAACCGGCGCCCGACCTTCGTCGAGACGATCGCCTCGGCCCGCGGCTTGCGGCGCAGGAAACGCCCGAGCCTGTGCTCGGCCTGGCCGCGCCCGTACCAGGGCGCCGTGTCGAAGAAGCGGATCCCCTCGCCCCAGGCGGCGTCCAGCGTCGCGCTCGCCTGGTCGTCGTCCACCGCCTCGAACATGTCGCCGATCGGGCCCGTCCCGAGACCGAAGACCGGAAGGTCGAGCGCGGTGCGGCCGAGCCGGCAGGTATCGGTGATGGTCATGCAGACTTGCCTCCTTGGGTGGGTGGGGACGTCACGCGCGACGGCGGGCAGCCGTCACGTCGAACGCCACCGGCACCGCGAGCGGTCCATCGCCGTAAGCGGAGGCCCGCGCCGCGACGGCCGCCTTGAAGCGCTGCCGGTCTGCCTCCTCCAGTCCCGCGATGATCGTGCCGAGGCGCGCGAACTGGAACGGGCCGGGGGCCGTCAGGCCTGGGTCGCGATGTCCTCATCGTGCAGAGCATCGATCTAATAGCATCGAGTCGGTAGCCCGTTAGGCGCGCGGCCGGTGCCGGTCAAGCTCGAGCTGCGCTTTGGGTCGTCCCGCCCTCTCGGCCCACCGCGACGAGCCATCGAGCAGGACGTCGATACGAGCGGCCCGCCATCGCGCGAGGCGCGTCAGCGCCGTGGCGATCTATGCCGCTATGCGGAAGTCGATCATGGATCGCTTCGCTTCACTCGCCAAGACGGCTGGGACGGTCGGTCTCGGTTTTCCTTGATCAGAGACATCGACATATCGCGATCACTCTGATAATCATATATGATAATAGGGAGCGGACGGAGCTTGCTGTGTCGGATGTTGTCCCGGATGCCAGTCATGTCGCTACCGGAGCCCTGGCGGGGCTGACCATCATCGATCTGACCCTGGCCATGGCCGGGCCGCTGTCGACGCAGCGGCTCGCCGACATGGGGGCGGACGTCATCAAGATCGAAAGTCCGACGCGGCCGGACTTCACGCGCCATGCCGTGATGGCCGACGTCCTGCTCGGCGGGGAGACGACACCCTACCTGACGCTCAACCGCAACAAGCGGTCCCTCGCCCTCGACCTGAAGGCGGCGGCGGGCCGCGCCGTCCTCTACCGGCTGATCGAGCGGGCGGATGCGCTGGTGCAGAATTTCCGCCCCGGCGTCGCCGGGCGCCTGGGCATCGACTACGCGACCCTCAAAGAGATCAAGCCCGACCTCGTCTACGTGTCCATCTCGGGCTACGGCGACACGGGGCCGATGGTCGAGCGGCCGGGCCAGGATCTCCTGGTCCAGAGCTTTTCGGGGCTGACCTGGAACGCCGGCATCAAGGATGGGCTGCCGCATCCCTCGCCCGTCTACATGGTCGACGTGATGGCCTCCCACCTCGCCAGCGAAGGCGTCCTGGCCGGCATCATCCGGCGCGACCGGACGGGGCAGGGCAGCGAGGTCAAGGTCTCGCTCCTGGGGGCGGCCCTCGAGGTCCAGATCCAGGAGATCTCCACCTATCTCACGACGGGCCGGGAGGCGCCGCGCGGCACCCAGCCCTACGCCTCGACCTGGATGGAGCCGCCCTACGGCATCTATCCCACGGCCGACGGCATGCTGGCGATCGCGCAGTCGAGCCTGTCGGCGGTGGCCGACGTCCTGCAGTCCGAATCGCTGCGGCGGCTCGCCGCCGACAAGCCCAACGACCCCGACGACCGGGAGGCCATCAACGCCTGGCGCGATCGCATCTACCCGGCCGTTGCGGACGGCCTCCGGCGCTGGACGACCGAGGAGGCCGTGCAAGCCTTCTTCAAGGCCGGGGTCTGGTCCGGACCGGTCAACGACTACGCGGCCGTCAAAGCCCATCCGCAGTTCGAGGACTACTTCGTCAGCTACGACCACCCCCGCGCGGGGCGCATCACGACCACGGCCCCGGCGATCAAGTTCTCGTCCGACCCGGCGCCGGCGATGCGCGGCGCGCCGGCCCTCGGCGAGGACACGGCGGACATCCTGCGGAGCCTCGGCTATTCGGACCGCGACGTGCGGACCCTCACGGACGCGGGAGCCGTCGCATGAGCCAGGATCTCGAGCTCATCAGGCCGGGGGAGGGGATCGCCGAACTCGTCCTCAACCGGCCGGCCAAGCACAATGCGATCACGCCCGCCATGGCGGCCGGCATCCACGAGACGCTGCAGGCGCTCGACAAGGATGCCGAGGTGCGGTGCCTCGTGGTGCGCGGCGCGGGCGAGCGGGCGTTCTGCGCCGGCACCGACCTCAACAGCCTCGACGAATTCGCCGATGCCTGGGCCTGGCGCCATTCGGTCAACTATGCGCTGGAGTTCGGTGCCTTCCGCAAGCCCGTCGTGGCCGCCCTGAAGGGATGGGTGTTCGGCGGCGGCTTCGAGATCGCGCTCAACTGCGACATCCGGATCGCCGCCAGGAGCGCGCGGTTCGCCGCACCCGAGGTCAAGCATGGATGGCTGGGTGCGGGCGGCTTTTCCCAGCGCCTCACGCGGCTGGTCGGCTACGGGCAGGCGAGCCGCATCCTCCTTACGGGCGACGCCATCCCGGCCGAGGAGGCCTACAGGATCGGCGCCGTCGAGCTGCTCGTCGAGGACGGCCAGGAGGACGAGGAGGCCCGGACCCTCGCCCGGCGGATCGCGGTGCACTCGGAGGTCGCCACCGTCACCAACAAGGCCGGCATCCGGGCGGCGCTCGAGGGCGGGCTCACCAGCGGGCTCGCCATGGAGCGCGAGCTCATGTGCCTTTCGTTTGCGCTTGGGTCCCAGCGGGCCGGCCCCGCGGTCTTCGGCTCGCGGGAGCGGCGCTAGGCGTCCGCCCCTCGATCGCCACGACGACGGGGCCGCGCGGGCGGTCCACGATCTCCTGGAAGCCCGCAAGGATATGGAAGCGGACGGCATCGCGGAGACGCGCGGGATCCCGTGCCTCGAGGGCGGCCAGGATCATGTCGTGCTCGCGGACCTTCACGCTGATGTCGCCGATGCCGCGCCCGTAGGACGAGCGCGTGATCTGCTGGTGGTAGCCCAGGCGGCGGTAGGCGTCGTCCAGCAGGGCATTCCGGGCCAGCCCGACGAGCTCGACATGAAACCGTTCGTTCAGGGTCACGAAGTCGCGGAAGCTCCGGTAGGTGGTGCCGTAGGAGCCGCCCGCCATCAGGCGGTTCAGCGCCTTGAGGTCGGCCAGCACCGCCATGTCGAGGCGGTCGCAGATCAGTTCCGTGGCGCCCGTCTCGATGGCGAGGCGTGCCTCGAAGAGGCGGCGCAGGATGTCGAGCCCCGGGTGGGGCGACACCCGGTAGCCCTTGTTGCGTTCGAACGTGACCAGCCCCTCGGCGTCGAGCCGCGCCAGCGCCTCGCGGATGGGGATGAGGCTCGTGCCGAACTGGCGCGCGAGGCCGTCGATCACCAGGCGCTCCCCTTCGGCCAGTTCGCCGTCGGTGATCATCCGATGCAGTTCGTCGTGGGCGATTTCCACCAGGCTGCCCGCTCGCGGCATCGACGGGCGGACGACGTCTCCGAGATTTCTCACGATGGGCCGGGTGCCTCAGTCAAGGAAGGCATCATCCTAGAGCATGATCGGACTGGATGGAATTGCTCTGCGGGTCATCTACGTTGAAAATGCTCGCTATTTCTAGTGAGCGCGCCATTGTCGGAGGCCGAGGCGCCGGGGTTATGCGACGAGGTCCCGAGCGGATCGTTCCCGGGCCGCCGTCGCGAGGCGCGTCAGCGCCGTGGCGATCCAGTCGACGGTGGGGAGGCTCCACCGTGGGTCGCCGCGCCACGCTCGCGAAACGACATGGGAGGCCGACACTTATCGTCTCGGTGCCGCTTGGGACCCGTCCGATCGTCCGCGAAAAACTTAGTGGGCCACGGTTGCTCCATCGCCAAAATAATATATGATTTGATCAAAGGAGGATGCGATGCGCCTGAGCGGTGAAGTCGCACTGGTGACCGGAGGAGGGCGCGGCATCGGCGCCGCGATCGCCACGCGATTTGCGGCGGAGGGCGCCGCGGTCGCCGTCGTGGACCGGAACGCCAAGACGGCGGGCTCCGTGGCCGACGCCATCCGGCGCGAAGGCGGACAGGCCGTGGCGTTCACGGCCGACATCGCCGACGAAGGGGCCGTTGCCACGATGGCGCGGGACGCGGCGGCGGCGCTCGGCGCGATCTCCATCCTGATCAACAATGCCGGCATCGCGATCTTCGACAACCCCGTCGACCTGACGCTCGAGGATTGGCGCCGCTGCATGGCGGTGGACCTCGACGGGGCCTGGCTATGCGCCCGCGCGGTGCTGCCGGCCATGCGGAAGGCCCAGGCCGGCGCTATCGTCAACATCGCCTCGGTCCATTCCTTCCAGGTGCTGAAGGGCGCCTTCCCCTATGGCGTCGCCAAGCACGGCGTCGTCGGGCTGACGCGGGCGCTCGCCATCGAATATGCGGCCGACGGCATCCGCTGCAACGCGGTCTGCCCCGGCTATGTCGAAACCCCGATTAACGACGAGCTGCTGGTCGGTCATCCCGACCCGGAGGGGGCGAAGCGGCGCGCCGCGGCGCTTCATCCGCAAGGGCGGATCGGCCGCCCGGAGGAGATCGCGGCCGCCGTGCTGTTTCTCGCCTCCAGCGAGGCGAGCTTCATCAACGGCGCCTGCCTGATGGCCGATGGCGGCCGGTCGCTGCTCTACCACGATTGACGAGAACCGGCCCCGAGCCGGTCGAACACGAAGGAGGAAACCGATGAAGCGCAGCCTGTCGGCCCTGGCGGGTCTCTGTGTCCTGGCGGCCCCGGCCTTTGCCGCCGCCCCCAACATCTACTACCTCAACAAGCTGGGCGACAGCGTCTGGTTCGTCGACGAGGTGGCGGGCGCCAAGGCTGAAGCCGCCAAGGCCGGCGCCTCGTTCACGAGCCAGGACCTGCAGTCGGACGCCAACCGCGCCATCACGGCCGTCGACACCGCGATCGGCGCGGGCGCCTCCGGCATCGTCATCGTCGTCCCCGACCAGCAGATCGGCCCGGCCGTGCTCAAGAAGGCCCAGGACGCCGGCATCCCGATGATCGCCGTCGACGACGGCATCGTCGACGCCCAGGGCCAGGCGGCGCCGTTCGTGGGGTTTTCCGGCACCGAGATCGGCAAGCAGGTCGGCGAGGCGGTGGTGGACTTCGACAAGCAGCTCCAATGGGGCGCGCCCGGCGCCGACACCAAGCTCCTGTCGGTCGAGGTGCAGACTCTCTCGGTCTGCATGGACCGCACCAACAGTTCCATCGCGGTCCTCAAGGACAAGGTCGGGCTGAAGGACGACCAGATCCTCCATGTCCCCTACGATCCGGGGACCCAGGACAAGGCCCTGTCGGGCGTGTCGCAGGCCATCACGGCCTATCCGCAGGTCAAGAAGTGGATGATCGTCTCGTGTAACGACGACGGCGTGCTGGGCGCCGTGCGGGCGCTCGAGCAGGCGGGCTACAAGGCCGACGACATGATCGGGGTCGGGATCAACGGGCAGCTGGCCTGCGACGAGTTCAAGAAGGCGGACGCGACCGGCTTCCGCGGCTCGATCTTCGTCGACTCCAAGATCCACGGCGCGACCGCGGTCCGGCTGCTGACGGCCAGCATCACCAAGCATGAGCCGATCCCCGCGCGCACAATCATCCAAGGGCACCTGATCACCAAGACGAACAATGCGTTTGCGTGCGGCGGCTGACCGCGGCCGCGTCCGGATGAAGGCGTCATGATGTCCGAGGCGGCGCCGCGGCTCGAACTCGCGGCGATCTCCAAGACCTTCCCCGGCGTGCGGGCGCTCGACGGCGTGTCGATCGCGGCGCGGGCCGGGGAGGTGCTGGCCCTGATGGGCGAGAACGGCGCCGGCAAGTCGACGCTGCTCAAGGTCATGACCGGCGCCTACCAGCCCGACGGCGGCCACATCGCGGTCGACGGCGCCCCGGTGAGGTTCGCCTCGCCCCAGGACTCGCGCGGCCTGGGGATCAGGGTCGTGTACCAGGAGCCCGACATCATCCCGGGCACGACGGTCGCGGAGAACATCTTCCTCGGCGACCTGCCGCGGCGCGCCGGCCGTCTCGTCGACTGGCGCCGCCTCAACGCCGAGGCGGCGGCGCTCCTCTCGGCCTTCCGGTTCGGCCGCAAGCTGCACCCGGGCCTCTCGGCCGAGCGGCTGTCGCCGGCACAGCGGCAGCTGGTCGAGATCGTGCGGGCGCTGCGCGGCGACCTCAAGGTCCTGGCCCTCGACGAGCCGACCTCCTCGCTCTCCGCCCCCGAGGCGGAGGACCTGTTCTCCCTCATCGCCGACCTCAAGGCACGCGGCGTCGCCCTCATCTACGTGTCGCACCGGATGAAGGAGATCCTGCGGCTCGCCGACCGCGTCGCCGTCCTGCGCGACGGCAAGCTCGTCGGCGTGAAGCCCGTCGCCGAGCTCGACGACGCATCCCTCATCCGCATGATGGTGGGACGGCCCCTCTCCGATCTGATGAAGCGCCAGCGCCACGCCAGGGGCCAGCCGGTGCTGCGCGTGGCCGGGCTCTCCTCGCCGCTCGTCCACGACATCGACCTCACGGTGCATGGCGGCGAGGTCGTGGGGCTCGCGGGCCTGATCGGCGCGGGCCGCACGGAGCTCGCCAAGACCATCTTCGGCGCGCTGCCCAAGACCCATGGATCGATCACGGTCGACAGCACCGCCGTGACGGTCGACACGCCCCGGCAGGCCATCGCGGCCGGCATCGCCTATGCGCCGGAGGAGCGCAAGGCCGACGCGCTGCTGCTCGAGCGCTCGATCCTGGAGAACGCCAGCCTCGCGATCCTGCGCCGCCTGTGCCGGTTCCGCCTGGTCGACCGGCGCAAGGAGCGGGCGGTCTTCGGGCGGCTCGCCGAGCAGCTGCGCATCAAGACGCCCTCCCTCGACCAGGAGGTCGGCAAGCTCTCGGGCGGCAACCAGCAGAAGGTCGTGCTGGCCCGCTGGCTCGCCGCAGTCCCCAAGCTGCTCATCCTCGACGAGCCGACCCGCGGCATCGACGTCGGCGCCAAGAGCGAAATCTACGCGCTCGTCGACGAGCTCGCGCGCGGCGGCATGGCGATCCTGCTGATCTCCTCCGAGCTCCCCGAGATCCTGGGCCTCTCCGACCGCATCGTCTGCATGCAGCGTGGCCGCATCACCGGCGAACTCGACGCCGCGGGGGCGACCGAGGAGGCCGTCCTCAACCTCTGCATGGCGTTCGACATCGGCCGCCCCAACCCCGAAGGAACGATGAGGTCATGACCGAAGCGACCGCGGCGTCCATCCCCGCCGTTCCCGAGCGTGGTCCGGCGTGGCGCAGCCTGGTCGACCGGATCGGGGCGCAGAACCTCAGCCTGCTGGCGGCCCTCGCCATCCTGGTCGCCATCTTCGGATCGGCCCATGGCGACATCTTCTTCAGCGCGCGCAACCTGACCAACATCCTGAACGCGGTCGCGATCCTCGGCCTCGTCGCCTCGGCGCAGACCGTGGTGATCGTCTCGGGCGGGATCGACGTATCGGTCGGCTCCATCGTCGGCATGGCCTCGGTTGCCGCCGCGCTGACGATGCTGCACGTCGGCTCCGCCGGGGCCGGCATCCTGGCGGCGCTGGTCGTCGGCACGCTGGGCGGCTTCGCCAACGGCCTGATCACCACCAAGGGGCGGGTGAACGCGATTATCGCCACCCTCGCCACCATGGCGATCTTCCAGGGCATCGCCTTCATCATCACGGACGGGCGCGCCATCGGGGTGCTCAACGCGAACTTCAACTGGATCGGGGCCGGCCGCATCCTGAACGTGCCGCTGCCCGTCATGGTCGTGATCGTGGTCGCGGCGGTGCTCGCCTTCTTCATGCGGGCGACCGACCTCGGCCGCAACATCTACGCGATCGGCGGCAATCCGAACGCGGCCCGGCTCGCGGGCATCGCGGTCGAGAAGTATCGCATCGGGGTCTTCGTGCTGTCGGGCTTCGTCTGCGGCATCGCGGCCGTGCTGCTGACCTCGCGGGCGACCTCGGGTCAGCCCTCCTCCGGGTCGGGCGGCCTCGAGCTCGAGGCGATCACAGCCGCCTTCCTGGGCGGCTGCGCCATGAGCGGGGGGCGTGGGACGGTGATCGGCACGAGCCTCGGCGTCCTGATCATCGGCACGCTCGGCAACGGCATGATCCTCATGCAGGTCCCCACCTTCTACCAGCTCGTCGCCAAGGGCGCGCTGCTGCTCGGCGCCGTCATGCTGATGGAGTTCCGGACCGCGAGGCGGACGTGACCGCAAGGCGCACGCCTCGCGACGACCTCTCACCCAAGCCGGATGTTGGCATGACCGAGACCATCACGCTCAAAGGGCTGTCCTGGGGCCACCGTCGCGCCTCCGGCCCGCTGCCGGACCTCTCCCGCGCCTTTGCGGCACGGCATCCCGGCTTGTCGGTGCACTGGGCCGACCGGACCCTCGCAGGCTTCGAGCACCAGGCCATCGCCGAGACGGCGCGCGATTTCGATCTCGTCATCTTCGACCACCCGTTCCTCGGCGACGTCGTCGAGGCTGGCGCCTTCCTGCGGCTCGACATCCGCATCCCGGAGCGTCTCGGCCCCGAGGCGGACCCGCTGTACATCGGCGCCTCGCTGGAGAGCTACCGCTATGGCGGGGCGGTCTGGGGCGCCCCGATCGATGCCGCGACCGAGCATGCGATCCTGCGCGCCGACCTTCTCGCCGGCGCGGGCGAGGCGGTGCCGGAGCGGTGGAGCGAGGTCGCCGCCCTCGGCCCGCGGCTTCGGGCCAGGGGGCTGTTTCTCGGCTGCCCGGTCGTCACGCCCCATGCGGCCCTGTTCGTCGCCGCCCTGATGGCCAATGCCGGACGGCCCTGGCCGACCGATCCGGCCTCCGCCTTCGCGATCGATCGCGAAGGCTTGGCCGAGGCCCTCGAGGCGTTGCGCGAGCTGCTCGAATGCTGCCCGCCCGAGGCCCTGCGCTGGAACTCGATCGACCTCCACGCCGCGATGGTCGCGCGGGACGACGTCGCCTATGCGCCCTGCGTCTACGGCTATGCGACCTATGGCGAAGCCGACATGCGCCGCCGGCTCGGCTTCGCCGATTTTCCCGGCCGGGTCGCGCCCTATCCCGCCGGAACCGCGATCGGGGGGACCGCGCTCGGCGTCTCGGCCTCTTCGCGCCATCCCGAGGCCGCCATCGCGTTCGTCCGGTTCGCGCTGTCCGTCGAGGCCCAGCGGGCCATCATCCCGGCCCATCATGGGCAGCCCGCCCTTGCCGCTGCCTGGAGGGACCCGGAGGTGGATGCGCGCTTCAACGGGTTCTTCTCCGGCGTCCGCGCGTCGATGACCTCGGCCTGGATCAGGCCGCGCCGACCCGGTTACATCCGCTTCCAGCACGAGGCCGGCCGGTCGATCGAGGCGCTCGCGCGACGCGAGGCCTCGGTTCCGGCGACCGTCGACGCCGTCCTGGCGCTGGCCGCTAGGGTCGGGGTCCGATAGAGCAGCGAGGCAGCACGATGGACGAGCGGTTGGCGCGCACCGCCGAGGCCGTGAGGACGGTCGGGGCCGATTGGGCGATCCTCACCAGCCCCGATGCGGTCTGCTACGCCTCGGGGCACGTCGTGCCGATCGAGGCCGGACCCTCGCCCTTCGCGGGCGGCCCGACGACCTGTCTCGTCGCCGCGTCCGGCATCTGCGGCGTGGTCGCGGCCAACGTCGAGGCGGCGGCCGCCGCCGCAAGCTGGGCCGACGCGGTCGAGCTCTACGAGGGTTTCGCCTTCGACCATCCGGTCCCGATCACGGCCAACTTCGAGGCGGCCCTGCGGCGCCTTGCGGCCCGGCTCGGCGTCGGCGGCAGGATCGCCTCGGAAAGGGGTCTCGATCCAAGCCGGCTTCTCGCCGATGCGGGCGAGCCTCACCGGCTGGACATCGCACCGGCGCTGCAGCGGCAGCGGGCGACCAAGACGGCGGGCGAACGAATCCTGCTGGCGCGCGCCGCCGAAGCCGCCTCGGTCGGCCAGCGCGCGTTCCAGGCCACCTTGCGGCCTGGCCGGACGGAGCTCGAGCTGTTCGCCGAGGTCCGCTGCGCCATCGAGACGTTCGCGGGAGAGCGCGTTCCCATCACCGGGGACTTCGTCGCGGGACGCGAGCGGACCGCCGCCTTCACGGGCTGGCCGGGCAACCGCCGCGTCGAGGCGGGCGATCCCGTGATGGCGGATCTCGCCCCGCGCGTCGCGGGCTACTGGGGGGATTCCTGCACGACCTGCGTGGCCGGCGAGCCCTCGGCCGGGTTCCTGTGCCTCTTTGCGGCCGCCGAGGGCGCCCTGCGCCTCGCCGTCGCGACGATGCGGCCCGGCCTGCGGATCGATGCGCTCGATGCGGCGCTGCGGGAGCGGGTCGCGGCGGCCGGCTTCGCCTATCCGCACCATTCCGGCCACTCGCTCGGCACGGCCGTTCACGAGTGGCCGCGGATCGTGCCCTACGAGCCAGCCTCGCTCGAAGCCGGCATGGTGCTGATGGTCGAGCCCGGCGCCTACCATCCCGATCTCGGCGGCGTGCGCACCGAATGGATGATCGAGGTGACGCCGGACGGCTGCCGGCCGCTGACCCTGTTCGACCATGTGCCCGCCGTCCCGGCCGGGCGTGCCGCCGCCGGGTAAGGTCAGCCGGCGACCGTGAAGGTCGCGGTGCCCTCGAGCGTCGCTCCCGGCGCCAGCACCACGGTCCCGGTGCCGGCGATGCCGGCCGCGGAGAGGTTGAAGCCGTCGACCGAATGGCTCACCGGCTCGACGCAGAAGTCCCCGCTTGGGTCGCGCGTGTAGATCACGAGATGCCGAAGCGTGTCGCTCGCCCGGATGAGGAGGCGGCCCGGCCGGTCGGTCCACCAGAGCGTCGCCTCGCCGCTCCAGTCCGAGAACCCGTGTTCGAGGTCCGCATCGACGAGTGTCCGGCCGTCGGCGAAATCCCAGCGCTCGGGCACGGGGGCCTTCTCGGTGAAGAGCCTGCGGTCGTCGATGCGCCAGAGCGTCCGCGCCTCCGCCTGCAGCATCGCCGGTCCCGCCGGGAACCAGGGATGCAGCCCGATGCCGGCCGGCATGGGGGCGGTGCCCGTGTTGGTCAGCGCCAGCCGAATGGACAGGCCGTCCACCAGGAGCCGGTAGTCGACCTCAGCGCGATAGGGCCAGGGCCAGCCGGCGACGGGGCCCTCGAGCCGCAGCGTCGCGTGGTCGTCGGCCTGATGCGCGAGGGTCCAGGGCGCCTGCCATCCCTCGCCGTGCAGATAGTTGTCCTCCGTCGCGACGTTGCGGGGGATGGTCTGCGTCCCGCCCCCGAAGGTCAGCCGGGCGTCCGCGATGCGCCCGGAGACGGGGACGAGGAGGAACAGGGCCGTGTCGCCGGCCGCCGTGCCGGCAAGGCTCACCGCCGAGGCCGGACGCAGCCAATGCCGCGCGCCCTCAGGCCGGTGCTCCACGAAATGGGTGATGGCGCCTCCCAGGCGGGGCAGGATCCCGAGCGCGAAGCGGGCGTTGCGCAGGCCGATCGATCCGGGAGGCCGGGGATCCGGCAGCATCGGATCCGGAGGATAGTCAGCGAGTGGCGGCAAGACTGACATCCCGGGCGGCGTCGCTCGATCATATATGACGATCACTGTCCGCTGACCAGGAGGGCAGTCATACCAGGCGACATCGAGGACAACCGGCGC
Organism: uncultured Lichenihabitans sp.; assembly: GCA_964252065.1. Taxonomy (GTDB): domain Bacteria; phylum Pseudomonadota; class Alphaproteobacteria; order Rhizobiales; family Beijerinckiaceae; genus Lichenihabitans. The sequence goes on along the minus strand of CAXUMV010000014.1, from coordinate 3,795 downwards.
CTAACCCCCATGTCGTCTTCGCGAGCGTAGCGAAGCGATCCATGGCCGGGCTTTCCTACTGAGGCTTGGATCGCCACGGCGTTGACGCGCCTCGCGATGACGGCGCAGGACAGGTTCAACGCACCGCAGGAGCGTCCAAGTCCTGCAGGCCCGGGTGACAGTCGAGCGGTGTCTTCGACCGCACCTGCCATAAACGGTCGCCGTCCGGGCCGTTTCTGCATGGAAACGCCGCAGGTCCCCTCGTTTTCGCCGAACCGTTCCGGCCGCCTCACGTAAGCTCACGCCATCGACATCGGAGAGCTGACATGTCTGGTCGTTTGCGCAAAACTGAAGTGGCCGTGGCCGCGGTCCTGCTGTCGGTCGGCATCGGCTCGAGCCCGATGGCGCTTGCCCAAGCGGGCACATGCCAGGCTCTGGCCCAGCAATATCCCAGCCTGAAGGGCCGTGCCCTCGTGGTGGGGATCGCGCCGGCGCCCGCGAACTATTCCGCCACCGATCCCAACGATCCGGCCAACATCATCGGCATCGAGCCCGACCTGCTGAAGTCTGCGGCGGACTGCCTGGGCTTCACGTTCACGTATTCGAAGCTCGACTTCGCCGGGCTGATCCCCGCCATCCAGTCCGGCCGCATCCAGATCATCGCCGCCGGCATGTACGCGTCCGCCGAACGCGCCAAGCAGATCGACTTCGTCGAGTACATGAAGGCGGGCGAAGCGTCCCTGATCGCGGCCGGCAACCCCAAGAAGCTGCAGGGCCTGGGCGATCTCTGCGGTGCGACGGCCGCCGAGGTGGTCGGCACGGTCGAGAACGCGATCCTCGACAAGCAGAGCGAGACCTGCACGGCGGCCGGCAAGGCCGCCATCAGCCCGCTCCAGTTCCCCAGCAACGACCGCGCCTACAGCGCGCTCGCGCAGGGGCGCGCCGACGTCTTCATGACCGATGCCGGCGTCGCGTCCTTCCTCGCCGCGGCGACGCCCGACAAGGTGCAGGTCGGCTTCGCGATCCCGACCGATTTCGTCTTCGGCCTCGGCATCAGCAAGAAGGAGCCGGCCTTGCGGGACGGGCTGCTGGCGAGCTTCAAGGCCCAGTCCGAGGGGGGCGAGCTCAAGGCGGCGATGAAGCGGTGGGGCTTCGCCGACGGCCAGTTCCACGAGCCGAGCGCCAAGTCGCAGTAGTCCACCGCGCCGGCACGGTGCGCGGACGCAGGAACGGACGACGGCATGGACTCGTTCTTCAAATATCTGGCGTCGCCCTTCCTGTGGAAAGGCATGGTGATCTCGGTGGAGATCACCATCGTGGCCATGACCCTGGCGCTGGTGCTCGGTCTCGGCCTTGCGGTGATGCGGGATTCCACGAGCGCCGCCGTTCGCACGCCGGCCGTCGTCTACATCTGGTTCGTGCGGGGAACGCCGCTGCTGCTGCAGCTCGTCTTCCTCTACAATGCGTTGCCGACGATCGGCATCACGATCGGGCCCATCGCGACCGCGATCGTGGGTTTCACCCTCAACGAGGCGGCCTTCGCGGGCGAGATCATCCGCGGCGGCATGCGGTCGGTGAACCGCAGCCAGAGCGTCGCGGCCGCCTCGCTCGGCATGGGGCCGGTCCTCACCCTGCGCCGCATCATCCTTCCGCAGGCGCTGCGGGCCATCCTGCCCTCGCTCGGCAACGACGCCATCTCGATGCTGAAGTTCACCTCGCTGGCCTCGGTGATCGCGGTCGACGAGCTGATGCTGCGGAGCCAGACGATCGTGTCGCAGAACTTCCTGTTCTTCGAGGTCTTCTGCGCCGCGGGCGTCATGTATCTCGCGGTCACGACCCTGATGAGCCTGGGGCAGGCGCGGCTCGAGCGGCGGCTGCAGCTCGATCGGCCGGCGGCCGGCGCCGGCCGGCTGACCTGGGCGGGGCTCTCCGCCATGCTGGGCGCGAGGACGCCGCCCGCAACCCGAGCGGCCCGGAAGAAAGGCGACGACGCTCGCCCGCCCCGGCCGACCCGACCCTCCCTCGGCCTCGCCGCGCTGGTCCCGCCCCCGGACGCCGCGGCCGACACGGGACCTTTCGTCGAGCTGCGGGGCGTCCGGAAAAGCTACGGCGCCGCCGACATCCTCAAGGGGGTCGACCTGACGGTCGGCCGCGGCGAAGTCCTGGTGCTGATGGGCCCCAGCGGGTCGGGAAAGAGTACCCTCCTGCGCCTGATCAACCATCTCGAGCCGGTCGACGGCGGCGAGATTCTGGTCGCGGGCCGCCATGTCGGATACCGCCGGGTCGAGGGCGAGCTGAAACCCGTCCGCGACGTGGCCCGGGCCCGGGCCGAGGCCCGGATCGGCATCGTGTTCCAGCACTTCAACCTCTTCGACCACCTGCCGGTCGTCGACAATGTCGCCATCGCGCCCGTTCACGTCTTCAAGGAGGCGCCGGAGGAGGCGCGGAGCCGCGCCGTGGCGCTCCTCCAGGATGTCGGGCTCGGCCACCACGTCGACCACATGCCGCATCGGCTCTCGGGCGGGCAGCAGCAGCGGGTCGCCATCGCACGGGCCCTCGCCATCTCGCCGCGCCTCATGCTGTTCGACGAGCCGACCTCCGCGCTCGATCCGGAACTCGTCGGCGAGGTGCTGCAGGTCATGCGCCGGCTCGCGGAGGCGGGCATGACCATGGTCGTGGTGACGCACGAGGTCCGGTTCGCGCGCGATGTGGCCGACCGCATCGTCTTCATGGCCGACGGGCAGGTCGTCGAGGAAGGCCCGCCGGACGAGATCCTCGTCCACCCGAAGGAGGAGCGGACCCGGCGGTTCCTCAGCCACCTTCTCGAGGACACCGACGCGGCGTGAGCCGCCGGCCTCGAGCAGGAGCCGCGGCCGCAAGAGGCCATCCGGCCGGTCAAGCGACGAAGGATAGGGCGTGGAACAGGATACCGAAAGCCGCACCGCAAAGGCCCCGCTGCGCGTCGCCGTCATCGGCGCCGGGTTTGGCGGGATCGCGGCCGCGGTCACGCTGCGCCGGCACGGTTTCACCGACGTCACGCTGTTCGAGAAGTCGGGCGGCATCGGCGGCACCTGGTGGCTCAACCGCTATCCGGGTGCCGCGACCGACGCGGCCTCCCATCTCTACAGTTATTCCTTCGCCCCCTTCGACTGGTCCCGCACCCATGTCGGCCACGGCGACCTGCGGGCCTATCTCGACCACGTCGTCGACAGGTTCGGCCTGCGCCCGCACATCCGGCTCGGCACCGGCATCGCGTCCGTCGTCTGGGACGAGGCGCGGACCGCCTACCTCGTCACCCCCGACCGGGGCGAGCCGCAGCCCTTCGAGATCGTCGTCTCCGCCGTGGGACTGTTCGGCAAGCCGCGGTGGCCGACATGGCCGGGCCTCGCGGGTTTCGCAGGGCCCGTCCTCCACACGGCGCAATGGCCGGAGGATGTCGACCTCGCGGGCAAACGGGTCGCGGTCGTCGGCACCGGGTCGAGCGCCGCGCAGGTCGTCCCCGCCCTGGTCGACAAGGTTGCCCACCTGACCCTGTTCCAGCGCCAGCCGGG
>CAXUMV010000014.1:0-255 GCA_964252065.1 uncultured Lichenihabitans sp. | reverse complement strand
CCCAAGCTCGACCGGGACTTCGCCGGCTGGCAGCGGGCGCTCCTGCGCCATCCCGTCCTGCGCAAGCTCTATCGGCTCAAGCTCTACATGGCGCAGGAGGTCCGCGAGTGGAACGGGCGGTTCTTCAAGCCCGGCGCCAAGCCCAACACGCAGGCGCGGGACGCGGCCCTCGCCTATATCGCCGACGTCTTCAAGGACCGGCCGGATCTGCGTGCGATCGTGACGCCGGACTATCCCTTCGCCGGCAAGCGGGCC
>CAXUMV010000013.1:17084-19819 GCA_964252065.1 uncultured Lichenihabitans sp. | reverse complement strand
TCGCGAGCGCAGCGAAGCGATCCATCTCCGGGCTTCCGCACTGTGGCATGGATCGCCACGGCGCCGACTCGCGTCGCGATTGTCTGTTGAGCTTAGGGTAAGGTGGGGGCGCCTGGTCCGGGTGGCCACCCGGACCAGGCGCGGGCAGATCGACCGTCTCGCGATTGGGTGATGAAGCCCGTCGTCATCTGGGTCGTCTGCCTGCTCCCCTTGTCTTGCTTGATGAGTTGACCGGGCCTCTTCGCAGACGAACGCCCGCAGACAATCACAAGCTGCAGAAGGATAGCTGCAAATGATCGTCTCGACTACGGCACCCACCCGCTTGATCGGCTGCGATGTCGGCAAAGCCAGCATCGTCATCTTCGACAGTCACGACGGACGCACCACGACGGTGCCCAACCGCCGCGACGACCTGCTCGCCTTTGCGCAAAGCCTCCCGGCGACCGCCCTGCTCGTGTGCGAGGCCACCGGCGGCCACGAGCGTCTGCTCCTGGAGGTCGCCCTTGAGAGCGGCTGCCCGGCCCACCGGGCCGATGCGCGCAAGGTCAAGGCCTTCATCCGCTCCCTCGGCACCCTGGGCAAGACCGACGCCATCGACGCCAGGGCGCTCGCCCTCTACGGACAGGAGCGCCATGCCCGCCTCTCCCGATGGCAGAGGCCCGACCCCCATCGGGAGCGCCTGCAGGCCCTGGTGCTGACGCGGCGCGATCTGGTCGCCCAGCGTGTGGCCTTCGCCAACCGCCTCGGAGCGCCCGGCGGCGAGCACGCCGAAGCGTTCCTCACCCCGCTGCTGGCCAGCTTCGACGCGCAGATCGCGGCCATGGAGGCAGAGATCACGGCCCTGATCGCCGCCCATGCCGGCCTTCGTCGCGCCGCCAGGACCCTGCAATCCATCACCGGCATCGGGGCCAAGACCGCCGCAGCCCTGCTGGCCACCATGCCCGAGCTCGGCGCGCTCAACCGCCGAAAGGCCGCAGCCCTCGCCGGCCTGGCACCCCATCCCAACCAGAGCGGCGCCCGCGAGGCCTACCGGCGCACAAAGGGAGGGCGACCCGAGGTCAAGCCTATCCTCTTCATGGCCGCCTTGTCCGCCGCCAAACACAACACCACCCTCAGCGCCGCCTACAACAAACTCATCAAAACCGGTAAAAAACCAATCGTCGCCATCACGGCCATCATGCGACGCCTCATCGTCATCGCTAACGCCAAACTCCGCGATGAACGCCTCGTAAACGAAGGCGCTATCTGAGTTGATGACGGACCGGGGAGAATGCGACCCAATGCAGGTCAGCCGATGGTCTGACTCCAAGCCGAGTTTTGAACGGCGGACTTAGGATCACGTCCGACAGACAACGTCCTGTATGTTGCCGATCTAACACAGTATTAAGAAATACGTGACACCTCCCTGTCCTGGTTGTCAGCCGAGGGGGAGCGTCATGCCTGTGATCGATACGGATTTCGGCCAAGCGACGGACCTCTACGGCCGTCTCGTCCGCGCGACCAATTTCGCACTCGACCATTGGTGGCTGTGGGTGCTGGTGGGGCTCGTCGCGGTCGTCGCGCTCAAGCTGCGGGCGCAGCACGCGCTGATCGCCTCGCTCGACGAGAGGGCGGACGCCGCCTTCGGCGATGTCGATGCGCTGCTTATCGAGCGGAGCAGTCTGATCGGCAACCTGGCCGAAGTCGTTCGCGCCTTCGCGCAGAAGGAGCACGATGTGATCCGCGACGTGCTCGACGCCCGCGTCGACGCGCTCGAGGCGGCCGCCGGCGCCACGGTGCAAGCCGACACGCAGATTGCCGGCGTGCTCCAGAACCTTTTCTCGGTCGGCGAGACGTATCCCGCGCTCGCCAGCGGCGATCACTACAAGACGCTGCGCGCCGACATGATCCGGCTGGAAGACCGCATCACGGCCGCGCGCCGCTTCTACAACCTCGCGGTGGAGGAGCTCTACGCCGTGAAGAGGGCCTTTCCGGGAAGCCTGATCAGCCGGCGCGATCCCCGTCCGGTGCGCCAGAAGTTCAGCCTGGGCGAGCGCCGCCCCGAGTTCGCCGAACCCGTCAAGATCAGCCTCTAGCCGGTCCGGGAACGAGTCCATGGCGGTTCATGGCTATGTCACGCATGCCGCCCGCAACCGGCGGTTCACCGCGCTGCTGGTGCTCGGCTATGTGCTGGCATTCGAACTGATCGGCGCGTTTGCGTTGACGGCGGTGCTCCTCATCGTCGATCACGAGCACACCATCCTGTCGAACCCCGCCGGCTACGCGTTGCGCTACGGCTTGCCGGTCGCCGCGTTCAGCGCGCTGCTGTTCCGTCGGCTCTATCGCGGCCATGCGAAGGCGGTCACGCGCCTCATCGGTGTGAAGGTCGTCTCGCGGCAGGAGGAGCCGCGCTTCGTGGCGATCGCGGAGGAGGTCTGCACCACGCTCGGCGTGCGTCTGCCGCGTTTCGGTGTGCTCGAGGTGCCGGAGCTCAATGCCCTGACCGTCGGCGAAGGGCCGCACCGCGGGATGATCGTGGCGACGCGGGGCCTGCTGGATGGGCTCGACGACGACGAGCTGGCGGCGGTGCTGGCCCACGAGGCCTCGCACATCCGCCAGGGCGACACCACGCTGCTCGCCGCCAACCACGCGCTCATCCATCGCGCCATCGGCCGTAAACTCGGCGCGGACCTGATTCTCGACGTTGAAAATCACCACAATTTCGCTTGGAAAGAGACTATGATGGATGGTTCGGA
>CAXUMV010000013.1:8740-17074 GCA_964252065.1 uncultured Lichenihabitans sp. | reverse complement strand
GCCAACCACGCGCTGATGCGGACGGCCGTGCTTCTCCAGGTCAACAACCCGCTGCGGTTCGAGAACTGGCGGCAGATGATCCTTCCGCTCCTGCTGCCGCCGATGCTCATCATCATGCTTGCGGGCAGCGCGGCGACGATGGCGGCCCTGACGCTGGCGCGGCTGGCGCGGCGCGGCCTGAAGCTCGGACGCGACCACGTCGCCGATGGCGAGGCGGTGCGCGTCACCCACTTCCCCGAGGCCCTGCTGAGCGCCTTGGCCAAGGTCGGCGGCCGAGGCGCCTTCAACGAAAGCCGGAGGGTCGAGGGGCTGCTGTTCGACGGGCCGGCCGACCATGAAGGCGGCACGCATCCGGCGATCGAAGCCCGCCGAAGCGCGATCGCGACCCTCGGGCACGGCCTGATGGACCCGGCCCGCCGGAGGCGCGACACGCGCGAACCCGCGCGATCCCGCTTCGGCCACGGTGGGGCGGCGGGCAGGACGCATGATCTCACCGACGCGGCCGGCCGACCGTTGGAGCAGCCGCCGACCGCCACCCTCGGGATGATGGCGAAGCGCTTCACCGATCCGGACGCCTTCCGGCAGTGGCAGGACGCCTGCATCGCCTGGCATGAATGGCGTGCCGGGGACCGGCGCAACGTGCTCGGCCTGCAGCCGGCGATGGTCCTACCCGTGGTAGCCACCGCCGGCGTCCTGCTGTTCTTTTGGTGGCCGGCCGATGGCGACCTCGCCAGGCTCGCCGCCCGGTTCGGACCGGCCGCCATGATCGAGATCGCGCGGGAGACGAACTCCGGCCCGACCTGCGTGGGCCCGTCCTACCACGACGGGCTTTGTCCCGAGTACCGCTACTCGCCGGCCCAGCTCGCGACCAAGCGGGCGATGGCGGCAAAAGCCGCGGCGGAGCAGGCCGTCGACGCATCGGCCCCCGCTGGCGCGTCGAGCGCATCCGGCCTGGCGATGCCGCTCCTTCTCCTTGCGCTGGTCGGCGTCGCGATCGTCTGCCCGAGGCTGCTGCGTTGGCTGGTCGGCGTGGTGGAGGAACCAGCCGCCATCGACCGCGAGGCTCGGGACCGCCATCCGGCCGAGCGCGGATCCGGAACACCTGCCGCGGCGGTCGTCTTCGGCCGGCGGCGGCGTTGAGCCCTGCAGCCCGGACGGGATGCCCGTCCAGTCCCGGAGGGCCTTGACGCGAGTCCTTATCGAGCAAGGTCGGATAGGCTGCAGCCGCAAACACGCCGTGGGATTGCGCGCACCCATGGCTCGCTTCGGGCGTGAACTTGGCTTATGGACGCAGACGCATGACTGTCGTCACCACCACCGCCGACCTCGCCGCCGCCTGCCGCCGCCTCGCGATCCACCCCTTCGTGACGGTGGATACCGAGTTCCTGCGCGAGACGACGTTCTGGCCAAAAGTCTGCCTGATCCAGATCGCCTCGGAGGCCGAGGCCATGGCGGTCGACGTGCTGGAGCCGGGGCTCGATCTTTCGCCGTTCTTCGATCTCATGCGCAACCCGGCGGTGGTCAAGGTCTTCCATGCCGCCCGGCAAGATCTCGAGATCATCTGGAAGACGGCCGGCTTCATCCCCACACCCGTGTTCGACACGCAGGTCGCCGCCATGGTGTGCGGGTTCGGGGACCAGGTGTCCTATGGCGAGCTGGTGCAGACCGTCTGCCGGGTCGCGCTCGACAAGTCCTCCCGCTTCACCGACTGGGCGCGGCGTCCGCTCAGCGAGGCGCAGGTCGCCTACGCGATCGCGGACGTCACCTGGCTCCGCGACATCTACCGGACCCTGAACGCCCAGCTCGAGAGCACCGGCCGCCTGCCCTGGCTCGCCGACGAGATGGCGACCCTCACTTCGCCCGCGACCTACGAGCAGCATCCCGAGAACGCCTGGGAGCGCTTCCGTACCCGCGTGCGCAAGCCGCGCGACCTCGCGATCCTGATGGAGCTCGCCAAATGGCGCGAGGAGGAGGCGCAAAGCCGCGACGTCCCGCGCTCCCGCGTCCTCAAGGACGACGCGCTGATCGAGATCGTGCTGGCGGCCCCCCGCTCGATCGAGGCGCTCGGCAATCTCCGGGCCGTGCCGCGGGGCATGGACCGGTCGCGCTCGGGCGGGGAGGTCGTGGCCTGCATCGAGCGGGGGCTCGCGCGCGACCCCAAGGGCCTGCCGCGGATCGACCGCGAGCGGCGCAACGGGGCGGCCTGCGGCGCCACCGTCGAGCTGCTCAAGGTGCTGCTCCGGCAGGTGTCGGACGGGCATGGGGTCGCGGCCAAGATGATCGCCACGGTCGACGACCTCGAGGCGATCTCCTTCGACGACAACGCCAAGGTCGCGGCCCTGCACGGCTGGCGGCGCGAGCTGTTCGGCCGCAAGGCGCTGGAGCTCAAGCACGGCCGGCTCGCGCTCACGGTCGAGCAGGGCAAGGTCGTGATGCTGGAGTGGCAGGAGGGCTCGGCTCCGGCTGCCGGGTAGCACCGGCCGCCCGCGTCAGGCGCAACCCACGACCTCGACCGGTCGTCGTAAGCCCCTTCGCCTCTTCGGGGAGAAGGTCCGCGACAGCGGGGATGAGGGGTGATGGGGCGTTCCGTAGGACCCCTCATCCGGCCTGTCGGCCACCTTCTCCCCAGATGGGCGAAGGGGCTTGTACGGAAGGCGGAGCGATATCTGGCGGGTCCCGGCAGCGCGGCGTTCAACCCGCGAACCGCACGTCGGCGTCGCGTCCCAGCAATCTTGCGAGCTGTCTCAGGCGGTTCTGCACCCGCGCGCTGACGAGTTCGGCTTTCGGCTCGGGGACGCGCAGCAGCAGGAGCCCATCCCGCCCCGTGAGCGGCATCGCGGGAAGCGCGTCGCTCATCGCGGCGGAGAGCTGGAACGCGATGCGCATCGCCCCGGCCAGGATGCGCGCCCGGTCGAGCATGGCCGGCCCGACCAGCGGGCGGCAGGCCGCGCCGATCTCCGCATCGAGCCCGTCGTGGCGGAACAGGATCGTCTGGGCGAGGAAGCAGCGGTCCGCGTGGTCAACCCCGACGAAGGCGGCATTGGCGATGGTCGCAAAGGCCTGCTGGCCGCGGTCGTCGGGATGGGCGCGCCAGGCGATGTCGGCCAACAGGCACGCGGCGTGGCGGAGGCGCGGTTGCTCGGGGGTCTCGTCGAGCCGCAGCGACAGGACCAGGGCATCGGTCCAGCGGCAGAGGTCCTCGCCATGGCCGGGGCTGCGGGCGCGTAGGGTATTGAGCTCGCGCGCCGCGGTCAGCAGCGGGTCCTCGGCCTGCACCGCGGGGGCGAGGCGCTCGAACAGCATGCCTTCCCGGACCCCGGATGTGGACACGACCACCCGGTCGGGCTGCCCGAGCCGCACGATCTCCTCCAGCACCACCGCCCCGTAGGCCAGGAGCGGGCGGCGCGCGGCCGAGACCGCCGTGAAGGCGCCGCTGCCCTGCCCCTCGGCCGGTTCGAGGAGGTCGGCGAAGAGCCCCGCCTCGGCGGGCATGACATAGCCCTGGATCACATGGAGCGGATAGGCCCGCCGGCTCATATGCAGCTTGGCGAGCGCCCGGAAGGTGCCGCCCACGGCATAGAAGCTGCGGCCCTTGAGCTCGCGCAGCGGCGCCGCCTCGGCCAGGGCCTCGCGCACGAGGCGGACCGCCCGCTTGGGCGAGTTGCGCGACAGGTCGCTGAGCACGAGGCCGCCGATCGGCAGCGAGACCCCTGCCCCGACATGGCGGCCCGCGATGTCGATCAGCTCCAGCGAGCCGCCGCCGAGGTCGCCCACGACGCCGTCGGGCCGATGGACGCCGGACATGACGCCGAGCGCGGAAAGCTCGGCCTCGCGCGATCCGGCCAGCAGGGTGATCGGGGCCCCGATGGCCGCCTCGGCGCGGGCCAGGAACGCCGCCCCGTTGCGCGCCTCGCGCGCCGCGGCGGTCGCCAGCACCGTGATGTCGCCCACCCCCATCTGCGCGCAGAGCAGCCGGAAGCCGCGCAGCGCCGCCACGGTCTTGTCGATCGCCTCCGGCGCCAGCAGGCCGTCGATGGCGACGCCCCGGCCGAGGCCGCACAGCACTTTTTCGTTGAAGATGGGCGTCAGCGCCCGCGACAGCCCCTCATAGGCGACGAGCCGGACCGAGTTCGACCCGATGTCGACGATGGCGATGGGCGCGCCCGCCATCCGTCCCGGCGCCTGCGGCGCGACGATCCCCTGTGCGATCCCCAAACCTCTCAGCGCTTGTTGAGCCGCTTCAGCAGCGTCTTGGGACTGGACTCCTTGAGGGACTTGCCGCGGCCCGACAGGCTCGGGTTGGTCATGAAGTAGCTGTGCGCGTTGAAGGGCTCCTCGCCCTCCTCGAGCACGATGCGGCGGCTGCGGCCGTTCGGCAGCACCCGGTAGGACTGCTGGTTGTCGATCAGATTGGCGATCATGATCTGGTTCAGCACCTGGTCGTGGACGGTCGGGTTGGTGATCGGCATCAGGGCCTCGACCCGCCGGTCGAGGTTGCGGGTCATGAGATCGGCCGAGGAGATGTAGACGCGGGCCTTCGGGTTGGGAAGGGCGTTCCCCTTGCCGAAGGCATAGACCCGGGCGTGCTCGAGGAAGCGGCCCACGATCGACTTGACCCGGATGTTGTCCGAGAGGCCCGGCACCCCCGGGCGCAGGCAGCAGATGCCGCGCACGATGAGCTCGACCGGCACGCCCGCGGCGCTGGCCGCATAGAGCGCGTCGATGATCTCGGCATCGACCAGGGCGTTGCACTTGCCCCAGATGCCGGACGGGCGGCCGGCCCTCGCGGCCGAGGCTTCCGCCGCGATGTGCTGGAGCAGCGTCGCCTTGAGCGTGATGGGCGAGACCGCCATCTGCTCGAGCCCGACCGGCTCGGCGTAGCCCGTGATGTAGTTGAAGATGCGCGAAACGTCCCGCCCCGTCGCGGGGTCGGCCGTGAAGAAAGAGATGTCGGTGTAGATGCGGGCGGTCTGCGGGTGGTAGTTGCCGGTGCCGACATGACAGTAGGTGGTCAGGCCCGCGCCCTCGCGCCGCACCACCATCGAGAGCTTGGCGTGGGTCTTGAGCTCGATGAAGCCGAAGACGACCTGGACGCCCGCGCGCTCGAGGTCGCGCGCCCAGCGAATGTTGGCCTCCTCGTCGAAGCGGGCCTTCAGCTCCACCAGCGCGGTCACGGCCTTGCCGGCCTCCGCCGCCTCGATCAGCGCGCGGACGATGGGGCTGTCCTTCGAGGTGCGGTAGAGCGTCTGCTTGATGGCGACGACGTTGGGGTCGCGGGCCGCCTGGAAGAGGAACTGCACCACGACGTCGAACGACTCGTAGGGGTGATGGACCACGAGATCCTTCAGTTTGATGGCCACGAAGCAGTCGCCGCCATTGTCGCGGACGCGCTCGGGGAAACGGACCTTGTAGGGCGTGAACTTGAGGTCCGGCCGGTCGATGTTCACGAGCTCGGACAGCTCGTTCATGGCCAGCATGCCGGTGACCGCGAAGCCGAGGTCGGAGGAGACGTCCATCTCCTCCGAGATCATCATGCGCAGCGCCTCGGGCATGTTGGCGTCGAGCTCGAGCCGGATCACCGACCCGCGCCGGCGCCGCTTCAGCGCGGATTCGTAGAACAGGACGAGATCCTCGGCCTCCTCCTCCACCTCGAGGTCGCTGTCACGGATCACGCGGAAGAACCCCTGCCCCGCGACCTTGAAGCCGGGAAACAGCCGCGCCGTATTGAGAGCGATCAGGTTCTCGAGCGTGACGACCCGGACGGTGCCCGGGGTGAAGTGATCCGGCAGCCGGATGAAGCGCTCCGTCCGGCTCGGCATGCGGATCAGCGCATGCATCCGCTTGGGTTCGGCGGTGGCCTCGAGGTCGAGCGCGAGCGTGAAGCCGAGGTTCGGGATGAAGGGAAAGGGGTGGGCCGGGTCGATCGCGAGCGGGGTCAGGATGGGGAAGACGTGATGGAGGAACTGCCCCTGCAGCCAGTCGATCTCGCCCTGGCTGAGGCTGTCCGGCTCGACCACCACGATGCCGGCGGCCTGCAGCTCGAGCCTGAGGTCCAGCCAGAGCCGCTGCTGGGCGCCCGTGAGGTCGAGCACGGTCGCGGTGATCTCGGCCATCTGCTCGGTCGGGGTCAGGCCGTCCTGCGAGCGCGTGTCGTGGCCCTGCTTCATCTGGCCGTAGAGGCCCGCCACGCGGACCATGAAGAACTCGTCGAGGTTGTTGGCCGAGATCGACAGGAAGCGGAGCCGCTCCAGCAGCGGATGGTTGCGGTTGGCCGACTCCTCGAGCACCCGGCGGTTGAACTCGAGCCAGGACACCTCCCGGTTGATGAACCGCTTGGGCGAGGTCGTGAGATCGGCCTCGACCGGCTCCTGCGAGTCCACGGGGGCAACGATGTTCATCATGAGGCCAGCACCCTCGTGCGCTCGCGCGTCCTCGGCCGACAGGCGGCAACGCTTCGGACAGCTTTATGCCTCCGACCAGGGCAGAAGCATGTGACGGCAGCATGACTCACGCCTCGGCCTCGTCAAGATCGAGGCCGCCCAGGACCTCGGCCGCGACCGCCCGGGTGAGGCGGCGATTGCCGGCGAGCGCCGCGCGATCGAGCGCGGCCACCACGGCGCGTGCTTCGCCCAGCGACCGGGCGAGGCGCGGCACGAGATAGGCGAGCAGGGTCTCCTCGACCGCGATCTGCCGGTCGGCGAAGAGCTTGACCAGCACGGCCCGCAGCAGCGCGTCGTCCGGCGCGCCGATCTCGACCAGCGGGGCGAGGCGCAGCCGTGACACGAGATCGGGCGTGCGCAGGCCCCATCGGGCCGGCGGCGTCGCAGCGGTCGCAAGCAGCCATCCCTGCCCCTCTCGCAGGCGGTTCAGGAGGTGGAAGAAGGCGGGCTCGGGCCAGGCGAGGCGGTCGGCGTCGTCGAGCAGGATCGCGCCCGCGAGGCGGTCTGCCTCGGCCGCATCGGGGGTGGCGGCGGCACCGGCGCGGGCGGCCCAGATGGCGCCGAGATGGCTTTTGCCCGCACCCGGCGGCCCGGTCAGGACCACGATCCGGTCCGGCCAGGCCGGCCAGGCCTCGATCAGATCGAGCGCCGCGGCATTGGCTGGGGCGCGGAGGAAATCGTCGCGGCCGAGCCGGGTCGGCAGCACCAGATCCAGCGGCAGCTGGCCCATCAGAAGTCGCGGCGGAAGGACCGCGGGATGAGGGCGGTCGGCGCGTCCTCGACCGCCTCGCCCGTGTAGAGCGGGCTCGAGAGGTACTTGCGAAGCGCAAAGCGCATCAGCACGCCCGCGGCGGCCGCCAGCGGGACGGCCATGATGAGGCCGGTGAAGCCGAACAGCGCCCCGAAGGCCAGGAGGGCGAACATCACCCAGACCGGATGCAGCCCGACCGAGGCGCCGACGAGGTTGGGCGACAGGATGTTGCCTTCGAGGAACTGCCCCGTCACGACCACCGCCACCGTCAGCGCCACCAGGGTCCAGTCGGGCCAGCTCTGGACCAGGGCGACCGCGGTCGCAAACAGCAGCACCGCCAGCGAGCCGACATAGGGGACGAAGCTCAGCAGTCCGCCGGTCAGGCCGATCAGGAAGCCGAAGTTGAGCCCGACCACCGTCAGGCCGATGCCGTACCACAGGGCGAGGAACAGGCAGACCAGCGACTGGCCCCGCACGAAGCCCGCGAAGGCCGCATCGATGTCGCGCGCGATGAGCCTGACGTCCTCGCGGTGGGCCAGCGGCACCCAGCCGTCCACGGCGGCCACCATGCTTTTCCAGTCGAGCAGGATGTAGAAGGCGACCACCGGAGTGATGAGGATCAGCGACAGCAGGTTGATCAGGGCCGTGCCGCCCGACCAGAGCGAGCGCAGGAACGCCAGCAGGTAGCTCGACCCCTGCCCCACCACGGTGCCGATCGAGTTCTGCAGCTCGGAGGGCGTGAGGGCGTTGCCGAACCCGAGCCGCTTCAGCGTGTCGCCTCCATAGGCGGACACCAGCTTGTTGCCCTCCGTGGTGACGAGGCTCTGCAACCGGATCGCGAAGTCCGGCAGGTTCGCCATGAGAGCCGAGAACTGGGTGACCAGCACTGGGACGAGCATCAGGGCGATCACCACAACGGCCAGGATCGACAGCGCGAGGAGCAGCAAGGTCGCCCCCAGGCGCCGGATGCCGAGCCGCTCCAGCCGTGCCGCCAGGGGATCGAGCAGGTAGCCCAGGATCAGCCCGGCCTCGAAGGGCAGGAGCACGCTCGACAGCGTGACCAGCGCGTAGACCAGCAGGGCCAGGAGGCCGATCCAGATGATGATCTGGCGTTGCAGGGACATGATCTCTCGCCTCGGCCAG
>CAXUMV010000013.1:5423-8730 GCA_964252065.1 uncultured Lichenihabitans sp. | reverse complement strand
ACGAGGCCCAGCAGGCCGGCCCAGATCAGGATCTGACGTTGCAGCGTCATCGGGGCAGCGGTTCCGCCGGGGCGCATGGGCGCCGGGTCAGCGGCTCATGTGATCGAGCCAGCGGGCGAGATAAGCGCCCGCGGAGGCGACCGTCAATGCCGCCACGGCCGCCATCGCGACCGTGAACGGGAGGCCCTGCTCGAACGTGAAGGCCTTGGCGGCCAGCACGCCGGCCGCAAAGGCGATCTGCACCGTCGTGTTCGCCTTGGAGATCGGCAGCGGCCGGATCGCCATCGGGCGGCCGAGCAGCAGGGCGACGATCACCGCGCCGACGATCATGACGTCCCGCGAGACCACAAGAATCGCGAGCCAGGCCGGGATGACGGCGGCCGCCGCGAGCGCGATGAAGATCGAGATCAGGAGCGCCTTGTCGGCCAGCGGGTCGAGATAGGCACCGAGCTCCGAGGTGAGGCCAAACTGCTTGGCGATGAAGCCGTCCACCGCGTCCGACAGCCCGGCCAGCACGAAGCAGGCGAACACCTCGGTCCAGCGACGGTCGAGGATCAGCGCGATGATGATCGGCACGAAGACGAGGCGCCCGACCGAGATGAGGTTGGGCGCGCGCGCCAGCCATCGCAGGCGCCGGGGCGTCACCGGGTCCTTGGGCGGAGCAAGGCCGGCCGCCATCCTGTCATGAAAGTTCAGAGGCGGAGATCCTTGTCGTCGAGTCGGGCTGGTTCAACGATGACGCGCCTTTCCGGCGATTTGTTGCTCGCGAGGGCGCAGCGAAGCGATCCATGGTCGGACCTCCCATGGCATGGATCGCCACGGCGCTGACGCGCCTCGCGATGACGGCCCCGGAGAAGGGCGTCGCCGGGGAGAGCGGTTGACCGTGACCGGCGATCGTTTCACCCTTCGCGCGCGATAGGTCCGGGCAACCGGACGGCGGCAGACAAGGAGGGGACGGTGATGAGAATGATCGTGGCGGCGGGGCTGGTGCTCGGCGTGGCGACCGCGGCGTTGGCGGACGGCTCGTGCGCCAGCAACGCGGCCGACAAGAGGCTCGCGGGCGCCGCCAAGACCAGCTTCATGAAGAAGTGCCAGACGGACGCCGCCAAGCTTTGCGACGACCAGTCGGCGGCCAAGAAGCTGGCCGGCGCGGCCAAGGCGAGCTTCACCAAGAAGTGCGTCAACGACGCCGTCGGGACCTGAGGCCCGTCCGGTCTCGAGCCGAGGCGCGCCTCAGGCGGCGTATTGCGACCCGGTCGTGGTCCAGCTGTCCGGATCGACGACGCAGACCTGGTTGCGGCCCTCGTGCTTGGCCCGATAGAGCGCCTGGTCCGCGGCCCCGATCACCTGCTCGGGCGTGTCGTCGCTGCCCGCGCCGATCGGCGCCACGCCGACGCTGACTGTCACGCCGATCACGCGGCGCGCGCCGCTGATGTAGATCTGCGCGCGCTCGACCGTCGTCCTGAGCTGCTCGGCGATGTCGCGCGCCTCCTCCTCGGAGACGTCCGACAGGATCACGGCGAACTCCTCCCCGCCGTAGCGGGCCGCATGGTCGCCGCGCCGCGAGCTGAAGCTCTGCAGGATCATGGCGACCTGCCGCAGGCACTGGTCGCCCAGCAGATGCCCGAAGCGGTCGTTGAGCTGCTTGAAGTGGTCGATGTCGCGAAACGGCCCTCGCCGGCGCAGGCTTGCCGGCAGGTCTCCGCCAGATCGGTATCGAAGCTTCGGCGGTTCGCAAGGCCCGTGAGGCCGTCCTGCTGCGACAGGGTACGGAGCGCCGAGTTGGCGGTCCGCAGGTCGTCGGCGAAACGGGCATATTGCTCGATCGACCGCCCGATCATGTCGAGCTCGAAGAAGCGGGAGCGCGGCACGGCGACCGCGGCCTTCTCCGAGCCGCTGATCGCCTCGAGGCCGCGGACCGAGACCGCGATCGGCGTCAGGACGTGACGCTGGAAGACCCAGAGGAGCAGCAGGCCGAAGGCGACGAAGAACCCCAGGGCCGCAAGGCAGCCCTGTTTGACCTGCGCGGCGTTGAGCTGGATCCCGTTCGCCATCCTGTCGGCCGTGAGGGCCGCGTCGGTGGAGAGATAGTCGGTGAGGGCGTTCAGCGCCTGCACGGCCCCGTCGACGACCTGCGCGGTCTCCTCTTCGGCGTGGACGGACCCGGGCCCACCAGGATCGGCGGCTGCGGCGAGCCGACGGGCCGACGCATGCAGCGCCACGATCCTGCGGGCGCTGGCGACGGCGCTCGCCGCGCCCTCGTTCAGCCGGCTGTCGTCGTCGAGATCGAAACCCTGCGCCAGGGTCTGCAACTGCAGGAAGATCCGGCGCTCGACCTGCGGGTCGTGCGCCGAGGACAGCCGCTGCAGGAAGGAGGACAGCCGCTCGAGCTTGATCGCGTTCCTGTTCCGGTCGAGCAGGGACGGGATCTCGACATGATAGGTCAGATGCGCGTCGTCGTAGATCTGGTCGAGCAGCCGGACCGAGACGAAGGACACGATGCCGGCGGCGACCAGCCACAGGATCGCGAAGGCCTTCGCCCAGCGCCGCAGCGATGGCCGGTACGACTCGAACGGCTTGGCGAGCATGGGGCGGTACGATCGTCTTGCGGCTGCCCGGTCCTCGCTACCAGATGCTGAAGGGAACGAAGCTGCGGTTGATCCTGTCGTAGGTGCCGTCGAGCCGGATGTGCTTGAGAGCCGCCGCGAACTCCTCCGCCTGGGCGTCCAGGCCCTTGCGGAAGGTGACGTAGGCGGCGCTGTTGAGGAGCTCGGCCTTCAGGGGCTCGCCCACATAGCCGAAATCGGCGCCCTCCTTGGACTGCAGGAAGTCCATCTGCACGATGTCGTCCGCCAGGATCAGGTCGACCTTGCCCTTGACCAGCATGTCGTAGGCGTCGTTCATGTCCTTGGCTTCGAGGACGATGCTCTGGGGATAGGTGTCGGTCAGGTATTTCTGCTGGATCGTGCCTTGCGAGGACGCCAGCCGCACGCCCTTCAAGGCCTCGGGCGAGGTGCTTGAGAACCGGTCGGGGCGACCCATGAAGGTCGTATGGGAGCGATAGTAGGTGGGGCCGAACAGGATCTTGTCGGCGCGCTCCTTGGTCAGCCCCATGCTCGAGATCGAGACGTCGTAGGTGCCGGCCGCAAGGCCGTCGACGATCAGCTCGAAGTTGACCGGGATGATCTCACAGCCTTCCGGAATATGCTTGCAGAGGGCGTCGGTGATCTCGGTGTCGAACCCCGTCAGGGTCTTGTCCGGCTTGAAGAAGCTGAAGGGGGCATAGGCGCCGTCTCCCTCGATGGCC